>CAZCIJ010000341.1:0-3381 GCA_964498265.1 uncultured Gaiellales bacterium
TTGCCGTCGAACACAACGCCGACCCGCAGAATGTGGACGTACTCCAGAACGCTGCTCAGCAGGCGCTCGAGCGTGGTGCCCCGGACGCGGCCGTCACCTACCTTCGCCGAGCGCTCGCGGAGCCGCCGGCAGAGAGAATGCGAGCAACGACGCTTCTGAAGCTTGGGTCGGCGGAGCGGCGCGTCCAAGAGTCCGCGGGGAGAGAGCATCTCGAGGAAGCTCACCGACTCGCGAGCGATCCGAGGACACGCGCGCAGGTGGCTCGCGAGCTCGCCGGAGTGCTGCACATGTCCGGGCACGCGGAAGAAGCTGTCCGCCTGCTCGAGCAAGCGAGCGCAGATGTGGCGGACGTGGACGGGGAGCTCGCACTCCGCCTCGAGGCGGAGCTGTGCACGATCGCGACGCTTCATCGCTCGACCTGGCCGCTGGCCAGCCAGAGGCTCGAGCGCCTCTCAGGCCAAATCGAAGGGCAAACGCCGGGCGAGCGGCTCCTTCTCGGCATGCTCGCCCACGAGACGGGAAGAGCAGGCGGATCGGCCCAAGAGGCCGTCGCGCTCGCCGAGCGGTCACTCGCAGGCGACAAGCTCCTTCACGAACAGACGTCCGATTCCCCGCCGTTCTACTTTGCCGTCTACGCGCTCATGGCGGCGGATCGCCATGAGCTCGCCGAACAGTTCCTCGACCAAGCTCTCGAGGATGCTCGCGGCCGCGGATCGCTGCCGGGCTTCGCGATCGTCTCCTGCTATCGCTCCGGCCTTGCTCTTCGTCGGGGACGTATTCGAGAAGCTGAGGCAGAGGCTCGGGCCTCGCTCGATGCGCGTCTCACCGACTGGACCCTGCTGCCCGTGGCGCTCGGGTATCTGATCGATGCTCTGGTCGAGTTGGGCACGTTCGACGCCGCCGAGGAAGCGCTCGCGGAGGGCGGTATCGGAAAGACGCTCCCCGAGGAAACGCCCTTCAACGCACTCCTTTCGAGCAGAGGGCGGCTCCGACTCGCCGAGGGCGATCGTGACCGAGCCCTCGACGACCTCCTCGAGCTGGTGGGGCGGGAGGAGCGGTGGCGCACACCGCACCCCGCTGCCACGGACTACCGCTTGCATGCCGCGCTGGCCCTCGTCTCACAACAGAGGCGAGACGAGGGACTGCGTCTCGTCGACCGAGAGCTCGCCAGCGCTCACCGCTGGGGAGCGCCAAGCGTCGTCGGCCGTGCTCTTCGCGTCGCTGGCCTCGTCCAAGGTGGAGAGGCGGGACTGGAGCGACTTCGCGAGGCGGCGGCGCTGCTCGAGGGCTCTCCGGCCGCACTCGAGCACGCGCATGCACTCCTTGACCTCGGCGCCGCACTTCGCCGTTCCGGCCGGCCTTCGAGCGCGCGCGAACCGCTCCGCCGAAGCCTCGATCTCGCCCATCGCTGTGGCGCCACTGCTCTTGTCAGTCGGGCCCACGAGGAGCTTCTAGCCACGGGAGCGCGACCGCGCCGCCCCTTCCTCGCGGGCGTCGACGCCCTGACCGGCAGCGAACTGCGGGTGGGTGAGCTCGCTGCTCAAGGGCTGACAAATCGCGATATCGCCCAGGCCCTGTTCGTGACAACCAGGACCGTCGAGGCGCACTTGACCAATGCCTATCGGAAACTCGGCATCGGCTCACGCAACGAGCTTCCGCAGGCTCTGCGCCGCGAAGCGGAAGATCGGCAGGCGATCGAGGAAGATCAGCCGGCCAATGAGGAACGGGGGTGACGTGGGCCTGGCCGTTTGCGATCCTGCGGCTACCCGGAGGAGCTCCGGGGCCGGGGTGGCCGGCTTACGAGCCGGAGCCCGGGACCCGCAGCCCGAGGTCGGCTGCGATCGGCTGGAGCGCCTCGATGCAGACGGCGATGTGCTCGTCGAGGGGAACCCCGAGCCCCTCGGCGCCTCTCGTGACCTCCTCGCGGTTGACGCCGGCGGCGAACGAGGGCTGCTTGAGCTTCTTCCGGACGGACTTCGGCTCGAGCGTGGCGATCCCGTCAGGCCGCACGTAGCCGCAGGCCGTGATGAATCCCGACAGCTCGTCGCAGGCGAAGAGCGTCCGCTTCAGCGGCGTGTCGCGGGGCAGGTGCAGGTGCTCGGCATGGCTGAGCACCGTCTCGATCAGCTCCTCGGGGTAGCCCTCCGCACGGAGGATCGGCGCTCCGTCCTGCGGATGCTTGTCGAGCGTCGGGTGCATCTCGTAGTCGAAGTCGTGCAGCAGCGCCGCCGCTCGCCAGAACGCCTCGTCCTCGCCGTTGCGGCGCGCGTAGGCTCCGACGCAGGCCTCGACCGCGAGCGCGTGCCGACGCAGCTGCTCGCTCGCCGTGTAGCGCGTCAGCGTCTCCCACGCTCGCTCCCGGGTCACCTCCATCGAGTCGGGTAGGATAGCCGCGCGCCCGCCGCCGGGGCCCGCCGCCACCGTCCATGTCCCAAGCGCTCGTCTCGGAGAGCCTCATGCAGTCGTTCGTCATCGACGGCGGGCATCCGCTCAACGGCCGGGTGCGCCCGACCGGGAACAAGAACGCGGCCCTGCCGATCATCGCCGCGTGCCTTCTCACGGACCAGCCGGTGACGCTCAGGAACGTGCCGAGCATCCTGGACGTCGAGACGATGCTCGACCTCGTCGCCGACATCGGCGTCGAAGTCGAGCGCATCAGGCCGGGCGAGCTGCGCATCCACGCCGCCGACACGCCGCGCCACGAGCTCGACGAGGAGCTCTGCCGGCGGATCCGCGCCTCCATCCTGCTCGCCGGGCCGCTGCTCGCGCGCTGCGGCCGGGCGGTCGTGCCTCCCCCCGGCGGAGACGTCATCGGGCGCCGGAGGATCGACACGCACGTGCACGCGTTCCAGCGGCTCGGCGCTCAGGTCGAGCTCGGCAGGACCTATGAGATGGGGGCGCGGCAACTCGTCGGGACCCCTATCTTCCTCGACGAGGCGTCCGTCACGGGCACCGAGAACGCGGTCATGGCCGCCGTCCTGGCGAAGGGCGAGACGGTGATCGCGAACGCCGCCAGCGAGCCGCACGTCCAGGACCTCTGCCGCTTCCTCAGCGGGCTCGGGGCGAGAATCGACGGCATCGGGACCAATCTCCTGCGGATCGAGGGCGTCGAGCGCCTCGGAGGCGGCGACCATCAGATCTGCCCGGACCACATCGAGGTTGCGAGCTTCATCGGCCTCGGCGCTGTGACCGAAGGAGAGATCGTGATCGAGGACGTCGTGCCGGGGCACCTCGTCGCCATCTGGCCCGGGTTCGAGCGGCTCGGCGTGGGCTACGAGGTGGACGATGCGACGGTGCGCGTGCACGGGCGGCAGGACCTTGCCGTGCAGGACGATCTCGGCGCCCAGATCCCGAAGATCGAGGACGGGCCGTGGCCCGCCT
>CAZCIJ010000342.1:0-3332 GCA_964498265.1 uncultured Gaiellales bacterium
ACGACCGGCATATTCCGTGTGCACCAGTTCGACAAGGTCGAGATGTTCGTCTTCTGCGAGCCTGACCGCTCGCCGGAGGAGCACGAGCTGCTGCTCTCGATCGAAGAGGAGCTCGCCGCCGAGCTCGGGATCCCCTACCGCGTCGTCAACGTCGCGGCCGGCGACCTCGGCTCCGCGGCGGCCAAGAAATACGACATCGAGGCCTGGTTCCCCTCGCAGGAGCGCTACCGCGAGATCACCTCGACGTCGAACACGACCGACTTCCAGGCTCGACGCCTCGAGATCCGCTTCCGTGGAAAGCGGGGCGTGCAGCCCGTGCACACGCTCAACGGGACGGCCGCGACCGCCCGCGCGCTCCTCGCCGTGATGG
The DNA here is from genome assembly GCA_964498265.1 of uncultured Gaiellales bacterium. Classification (GTDB taxonomy): domain Bacteria; phylum Actinomycetota; class Thermoleophilia; order Gaiellales; family Gaiellaceae; genus CAZCIJ01. The sequence continues at coordinate 371 of CAZCIJ010000342.1, forward strand.
AGAACTTCCAGGACGAGGGCGGGTCCGTCGCCGTGCCCGAGGTGCTCCGGCGCTACGGAGCGCCGGAGACGATCGCCTCCTCCTGAGGTCGGCGCCCCGCGAGCGCTAGAACGCGGCGCGCTCGCCGTCGTCCTCCCAGCGAGCGGCGAGCCCGTAGATCACGAGCACGTCGAGGGCGATCAGCAGGATCGTCCAGAGGGGGAAGGCGACGATGAAGGCGACCTGCGCGATCGCGTTCAGGCCGACCACGAGGATGGCGACCCAGCGCGCCGTCTCGCTCGCCGCGGTGAGCCCGAACCCGACCACAACCATCACGATCCCCCAGATGAGGTGGATCACGCCCCAGGCCGTGTAGTCGAAGACCAGCAGGCCGTCCTCGCTGACGACGAAGACGTCCTCGCTGAACAGCGCCGCCAGGCCCATGATGACGTCGAAGACGCCCACGATCACGAGGACGGTGGCCGCGAACAGGACCCATCCGGACATGCCGCGCGTTGTCGGTCCAGCTGCCATGAGGCTCAGTTTTCGCGCCCAGGCGGTCGACTCCTTCACCTCGATTGCGACAATGGTGAAGCGGGGCGGGGTGCCCGAGTGGTTGAAAGGGGCGGTCTTGAAAACCGCCAGGCCCAGGGATGGGTCTCGTGGGTTCGAATCCCACCCCCGCCGCTCAACATGGCTTCAGAAGCCCGGTTGTGAGAGATGTCAGGGGTTGCGGCTTGAGCCCCTCCCTGCGGCAGAGCAGGTTCCTGCAAACGTGGCCAAGCCGTTCTTGTACGACCTTCGGATGAATACCTTCACGAAGGAGATGAGTCGCATGCCCGTGACGAAGGTCGTGAAACCGGATTCGGGGCAGACCGGATGACTTGATGAAGTGCGTGAACGCCGCGCTGAAGCGGTCGGGATCCCATGGTGTCCCTTCGGGCTCCGCGCAGATGAGGGAGCGCCGGACCATGATCCGACCGGCTTTCAGGTCGAGGTCGGCCCAGCGAAGCCCAAGGATCTCGCCCCGGATCGCGTGCTTCTCGTCGACGCGCTGCCGCACGCCCGCAGCCAGAAGATCGTGCGCCGGGCCGTGCGGGGCGCCGCGCTCGGCCTCGACCCTGGCGACGTCTCGTCGACCGAGAACCTCGACGCGCTGACCAGCATCGCCTCGGCGAGCCGGCCGGGCCGGCTACCTTGACCGTGGTGGTCAGACCGTGAGCCCGTCCCAGTACGCCTTGCCCCGTTTCGCCGCTGCGACGCACTCCTCGAAGCTCGGCCACTCGTAGTTCTTGAACTCGATCTCCATGCTGACGGGCCCGGCGAAGCCGGAGGCGGCGATGTCGCGCACCATGCGCTCGATGTCGAGCTCGCCCTCGCCGAGCGCTGGGAAGTCGGGGACACCCTTGCCGCCGCGCTTGTCCTTCAGGTGCACGTGGCCGAGGTACGGAAGCGCGTACTGGAGGTCCTCCTCCGGACGTGCGCCCGCGTAGTAGACGACGTTCCCCGGGTCGTAGTTGATGCCGATCGACGGATGCCCTATGCGGCTCAGGATGTCCCGGCCCACCTCGGCCGTCGGCATCAGGTTCGAGTCGGTCTCGATGCAGAGGCGGATCCCAGCCGCCTCAGCATCCGCGGCCAGGGCGCGTGCGTTCGCGAGGAAGGCGCCCACCTCGTCCTCGGTCTCGGCATCGCCCGTGAACGTATTCAGGACGAGGATCCCGAGCTCCTTGCCGGCCCCGAGCACGTTGCGCAGACGGGTCAGCCCTTCGCCTGTGTGCAGCTGCGCGTGGCCGCTCATCGACACGCACCGCTGGCCGCTCGCCCCGAGCAGCTCGCGTGTGCGCGCGATCGCGTCGTCGGAGAGGTCGTCGGGGTCGAGGTGCTCGAGGAAGCCCTTGACGGCGCCGATCTCGACGTTCTCGAAGCCGGCCTCGGCGAGGCCCTGGAGCGCGGCCTCGAGCGGGTACGGCTTGAAGATGATCGTCGAGCCGGTCTGGATCCACTCGGCCATGTCTCCTTCTTCCCTCCGGCCTCAAGCGTCCTTCCGAGCCGCCGCCTGGGGGAGCTCGAGCCCCCAGACGTCGCGATGGAAGTCGACGAACCCTTGCGGGTAGTCCCAGGTGTCGATCAGGCAGTCCAGCACCGCAGGCACTCCGCCCTCGAGCGCTCGCTTGGCCCGAGCGAGCGCGTCGAGCAGCTCGCCTGGCGCCGAGACCTGCTCGGCGTGCGCTCCGGAGGCCCGGGCGACCGCGACGAGGTCCGGCTGCGCCTCGAAATCGACGGCGAGGTACTTCTCGCCGGTCGCCTTCGCGATCCACTTGACCCAGTGCAGCGAGGCGTTGTCGAGGACGACCCAGAGGACGGGCGCCCGGTACTGCACGGCGGTCGGGATCTCCTTCACGTACATCTGGAAGGCGCCGTCGCCCGTGACGCAGACGACGTGGCGGCCTGGCGCGGCGAGCTTCGCGCCGATCGCTCCGGCGACGCCGAGCCCCATCACCGTCTGCTCTGCCGGGGAGACGCACCCGCGATCGAGCGTCACCTTTACGTACGGGCAGTAGTAGGACCAGAGGTCCTGGCCCCCGTTCTCGTGCACGAGAATGAAGCCCTCGTCGAAGACGCGGTTCAACGCATGCACGACCTGCTTCGTCATCAGGTTGCCACCGTCCGGGGCGCATTCGACCTCGACGCGGGCCTCGAACTCCTCGCGGAAGGCCGCGCACGCGGCCGTCCACTCCCGGATCGCCCGCTCGGGGAGCGATCCGGCGAGCTGCGCCAGGACGGCCTTCGCGTCGCCGACGACCGCGGCATCGGGCCTGATGTTGCGGCCGACCTCGAAGGGGTCGACGTCGACCTGGACGACGGCGGCCCCTTCGGGCGGGTAGTAGGCGCCCATGCCGCTCTGGAACTCCTCCATCCGGGTGCCGACGAGGAGGGTGCAGTCAGCCTCGTCGAACGGCTTCGCGCTCGACTCGGTGCG
>CAZCIJ010000343.1:0-3314 GCA_964498265.1 uncultured Gaiellales bacterium
CCAGAGGTACCGGCGGCGCATCCTTGCGGCCCAGATCCTGGAGAATCTGTCGCAACGTCACGAGCTTCCGCCACCGAGAAGGGCTAGCGGTCGCGGGCAGCGGGCGACAGCACGCCGCGGAGGCTCCCTACTGACGGCGGCGCGTGGCGATTCGGTGTGCGATCCCGCCGAGCACGACGACGGCGAGGAAGATCAGCCCCACGACGAGCATCGAGAGCACGATGTCCTTGCCCTCCTCGTCGGGCGTCTTCACCGCCGCGAGCACGATCAGCCCGAGGAGATCCGCCATCGAGCCAGATCCTACTCGACCCGCTCCCGATGGGCGACCAGGGCTTGCTCCACGGCGTGCCGGCCGGCGACCTCCGTCGCAAGCGCGGCGAGAGGGCCCGCCCGGCGCTCGAGCCGCAGGGCCGACCGAGCCTCGTCGAGACGGCCGTCGCCGGCCCCGGCCAGCGCGGCGGTCGCCGCCCAGGCGGGGCCGTCGAGCGCGCTGCCGAGCGGCGCAGAGGCCTCGGCGCGCGCCTGGGTGCAGAGGGAGATGAGCTCGGCGAAGTCCGAGACGGCGCAGGCGTCCCCGAGCGCGGCCAGCCGTACGAGCCCGTGCGCGTAGAGGTAATCGCAGAGCAGCACGGCAGCGTCGGCGTCCGGAGCCCGGAAGAGCCGCGGGCGGCCGTAGTGCAGGAGGTAGCCCTCGTAGATCGTCTCCGTCGCAAGCGCGAAGCGCCCGTCGCCGAGGGGAGAGAAGACCGGGACCGGCTGGCGCTGATCCCGAGGAAGGAGGGCACTCGCCCACAGAGGGCTCTCGGCCGCCGCTTCGTCGCCGATCACGTCCCAGAGGGTCATCGCCAGACCAGGCCGGTGATCCCGCCCTACGCCTCCTGCGAGAAGAGCTCGCCGGCGGCCGCCACCGTCTGCTCGATCCCCGTGTCGCCGTGCGCCGTCGAGAGGAACAGCGCCTCGAACTGCGACGGGGAGAGGTAGACGCCGCGCTCGAGCATGTGACGGAAGAACGCCGCGAAGCGCTCCGTGTCGCATGCCGACGCATCCCGATAGCTCCGCACCGGGCCGGGGTGGAAGAAGAGCGTGGCCATGGCGCCTACCCGCTGCACCGAGACCGCGTGACCGGAGGCTGCGTCGCGCAGGCCCTGCTCGAGACGCGCGCCGCGGGCCTCGAGCCCCGCGTAGACGCCGGGGTCGCGCAGCCGGCGCAGCACGACGAGCGCGGCTGCCGTCGCGAGCGGGTTGCCGGACAGCGTTCCGGCCTGGTAGACGTCCCCGCTCGGCGCGAGCCCCTCCATGACGTCGGCCCGTCCCCCGAAGGCGGCGAGGGGAAGCCCCCCACCGGCGATCTTCCCGAGGACCGTGAGGTCCGGAACGACCCCGAAGCGCTCTTGCGCTCCGCCCCGAGCGACGCGGAAGCCCGTGATGACCTCGTCGAACACGAGCAGCGCGCCCGAGGCGTCGCACAGCGCGCGCAGCGCCTCGAGGAAGCCGGGGTCGGGCGGGACGACGCCCATGTTCCCGGCGACGGGCTCGACGAGCACGGCCGCAAGACCATCCCCGTAGCGCTCCACGGCGGCCGCCACGGCGTCGACGTCGTTGAAGGGACAGACGATGGTGTCGCCCGTCGCGCCCTGCGGAACGCCGGGGCTGGCAGGGATGCCGAGGGTCGCGAGTCCGGAGCCGGCGCTCGCGAGGAATGCGTCCGCGTGACCGTGGTAGCACCCGGCGAACGTGATCACGCGGTCGCGGCGAACGAACCCGCGCGCCAGGCGCACGGCGCTCATCGTCGCCTCCGTCCCGGAGGAGACGAGCCTGACCATCTCGATCGAGGGAACGGCGTCGGCGAGCTCCGCGGCAAGCTCCACCTCGCGCGCGGTCGGCGCGCCGAAGCTCGTCCCCTCGGCCGCCGCGGCCTGGACCGCCACCACCACCTCGGGATCCGCGTGCCCGAACACGAGCGGTCCCCACGACATCATCCAGTCGACGTAACGGTTCCCGTCCTCGTCGACGAGGTACGCGCCGTCGCCGCGGGCCGCGAAAACGGGGTGCTCGAGCCCGACCGCGCGCATGGCGCGCACGGGGGAGTTGACTCCGCCTGGGATCAGGCGGCACGCACGATCGTAGAGGGCCGCGCTCCGCGCGGCGCCGAGCCGGCGCGTCAGAGCCAGCGCGCGACCTCCTTGGCCCAGTAGGTGACGACGACGTCCGCGCCCGCCCGCTTGATGGCGGTGAGCGTCTCGAGCACGGCGTCGCGCTCGTCGACCCAGCCCTGAGCGGCGGCTGCCTTGACCATCGCGTACTCGCCGCTCACCGAGTAGGCAGCGACCGGCCGGTCGAAGCGCGCCCGCGCTGCGGCGATCACGTCGAGGTAGGGCAGGGCCGGCTTGACCATGATCACGTCCGCGCCCTCCTCCACGTCGAGGGCGCACTCCCGCAGCGCCTCGCGCGCGTTGGCGGGGTCCATCTGGTACGTGCGCCGGTCACCGAAGGAAGGCGCCGAGTCGGCCACGTCGCGAAACGGCCCGTAGAAGGCCGACGCGAACTTCGCCGAGTAGGCGAGGATCGGGACCTGCTCGAAGCCCTCGGCGTCGAGCGCGCCGCGGATGGCGCCCACGTGTCCGTCCATCATGTCGCTCGGGGCGACCACATCGGCGCCGGCCTCGGCATGCGACACGGCGGTGCGCGCAAGGAGCTCGAGCGTGAGGTCGTTCAGCACCTCGCCGTCGCGGACGAGGCCGCAGTGCCCGTGAGACGTGTACTCGCAGAGGCACACGTCCGTCAGGAGCAGGAGACCCGGCACGCGCTCCCGCAGCCCCCGCAGCGCCTGCTGGACGACGCCGTCCTCCGCGTACGCCTCGGAGCCGATCTCGTCCTTCTGCTCCGGGATGCCGAAGAGCAGGACGGCATGGACGCCGAGATCGGCGGCCTCGGCCGCCTCCTCGCACAGGCGGTCGACCGACCGCCGGGCGATGCCGGGGAGTCCGGGAAGCGGCTCCTCCAAGCCCTCGCCCGGACAGACGAACAGCGGGTAGACGAGATCGCCCACGTCGAGGGCGGTCTCGCGCACGAGCGCGCGCAAGGCTCCGGTCCGACGCAGCCGGCGCAACCGCGTGGCGGGAAAGCTACCCACGCGTCTCCTTGCCGCCCTGCCGCGCGCCGGCGATCACGTCAGCAATCTTCGCACGGAGACCCGGCCGACGACGGCGTACGCGACCGCGAGGCCTGCGAGCCATGCAGCCTCCCGGCCGGCTGCGGCTGCGGGATCGACGTCCGAGAGCGCGGCCGACTCGAACCGCGCCATGTGGGCGAAG
>CAZCIJ010000344.1:0-3290 GCA_964498265.1 uncultured Gaiellales bacterium
ACTTCGTCGTCGCCTCGCACGTGCTCGAGCACATTCCGAACCCGATCCGCTGGCTGCGGGAGATCGGCGGCGTCCTGCGACCCGGAGGGATCCTGACCCTGTTCGTTCCCGACAAGCGCTTCACGTTCGACTACAACAGGGGGTTGTCGGACGTCTCCGATCTCATCGAGGCCTACCTCGAGGAGAGGACGAGGCCGAGCCTTCGTCAGATCTACGAGTTCGAGGCAAAGAACATCGTCACGCCCGGGGTGGACGTTCAAGCCGTCTGGTCCGGCCGAGCGTCGTACGAGAATCAAGTCAGGACCGACGTCGACGATCCTGACGTCCATGCGTACAACACGTGCTTGATGGTCAGGGAGTCGGGAGCGTACGTCGACGTCCACACCATGACGTACACGCCGGACTCGTTTCTCGAGATCGTCTTCAAGCTCGGGAAGCTCGGCCTGCTCGACTATGCCGTCCGCTACTTCGAGCCGACGAAGACGGGCGAGGCGGAGTTCCTCGTGACGCTCGAGCGGAGCCAGCGCTGATGTCCGTCCACGACGTGCCTTCGCGCAAGTCGACGCCCGGGGCCCCGGAACGGTGATCGGCTGCACGATCATCGCCCGGAACTACCTCGCGTTCGCCCGCGAGCTCGCGATCTCGTTCCACGCCCAGCACGGAGATTCCGAGTTCGTGGCGCTGATCCTCGACGATCTGGAACGTGAGGTCGGCGACGGAGAGCCGTTCGAGGTCATCCATCCCGAGGAGATCGGTCTCGAGCCGCGGGAGTTCAGGCGCATGGCGGCGATCTACTCCGTGCTCGAGCTCTCGACGGCCGTGAAGCCATGGCTGCTGCGGACCCTCCTCTCGAGGGAAAGCGGCCCCGCGATGTACCTCGACCCGGACATCGAGATCTTCCAGCCGCTCGATGACCTGGCGGCTCTCGCCGAGCGCCACTCGATCGTTCTCATTCCCCACTGCACACGCCCGGTTCCGGCGGACGGAAAGGGAATCTCCGAGGAGGCGATCCGGCTCGCGGGAACGTACAACCTCGGCTTCATCACGGTCTCCGGGGATGCGCGCGAGTTCCTCGACTGGTGGGCGGCGCATCTCGAGCGCGACTGCCGTGTCGACGTGGCGAAGGGACTCTTCGTCGACCAGCGCTTCGTCGACCTCGTTCCCGCCATGTTCGACCACGCCATCGTCCGGGATCCGACCGTCAACGTCGCGTACTGGAACGCCCACGACCGGGAGGTCGAGTGGTCCGGCCAGGCGTACGAGGTTGATGGGCGGCCGCTGCGCTTCTTCCATTTCAGCGGGTTCGACCCCGAGCGTCCCTGGTTCCTCTCGAAGCACCAGGGACGGCGGCCGCGCGTGCTCCTGAGCGAGCATCCCGGGCTGGCGCGGTTGTGCCGGGAGTATGCCCGCGCCGTCCTTGGCCGCGGAGCCGCCGAGCTGGCGCGCATCCCATACGGATTCGACTGCCTCGACGGCGGCGGTCGCTACGACGGCCGGATGAGAACGCTCTACCGACTCGCGTTGGCCGACTCGGAGAACGACGAAGGCCTCGAGCCTCCAAACCCCTTCGAGGTCCCGGCCTCCGATTTCTACGACTGGCTCCGGGAGCCCGTGCCCGACACCGGCATCGCTCGCTACTTGGTGCAGATCTACAACGACCGGCCGCACCTGCACGTGGCGTTTCCCGACATCCGGCACGCCGACCGAGAGCGCTTTCTCACCTGGGCCCGGATGTACGGCGCCGGCGAGGAGCGGATCCCGGCCGAGCTCGTGCCCGCGGCCTCGGACTCGCAGCCCGCGGCCCAGGCCGTCGCACCGGCGGCTGAGCTGGCCAACGGCGTCAACCTGGTCGGCTTCCTGAAAGCAGAGATGGGAATCGCCGAGGTTGCGCGGCAGCTCACTCTGGCGCTTCGCGCCGGTGGCATCCCGTACGCGACGGTGGGGCTCCGCTCGATGCTCGAGCGAGAAGGGCACGCCTTCGAGGAGGACGGAATCGAGCGCGCACAGGCGGACATCAATCTGCTGTGTGCGAACGCCGACCTGACACCACTGGTACGCGAGTGGCTCGAGCCCGGCTTCTTCGAGGATCGCTACACGATCGGAGTCTGGTGGTGGGAGGTTCAGCGCTTTCCCGATCACATGCGGGGGTCGTTCGCGCTCGTGGACGAGGTCTGGGTGGGATCGAGCTTCGTGTACCGAGCGCTCGCCCCAGGTGCGCCCAAGCCCGTGCGCCGGTTTCCGGTGCCGCTCTCGTTTCCGGAGGCTCCGCGGCGGACTCGGGCGGAGCTCGGCCTTCCAGATGGGTTCGTGTTCCTCCTCTCATTCAGCTTCATGAGCGTGTGCGAGAGAAAGAACCCCATTGGAGCGATCGAGGCCTTCCGGCGCGCCTTCGCCCCGGGAGAGGGTCCGTGCCTCGTCCTGAAGTGCGTCAACGGCGACGCGGCCATGGACGATCTCGAACGGCTCAGGCTCGCATCCGAGGATCGCGAGGACATCCTGGTCATGGAGGGGTTCGTCGACCCTCTCGACAAGAACGCCTTGATGGCGTCGTGCGACTGCTACCTCTCGCTTCATCGCAGCGAGGGCCTTGGCCTGACCCTGGCCGAGGCGATGTGGTACGGGCGGCCCGTGATCGCGACCGCGTACGGCGGCAACACGGACTTCCTCACCGAGGAGAACGGTTTCCTCGTCCCGTACACGCTCGTCCCGATTGGGCCTGGCAACGAGCCCTACCCGGCGGAGGGGGAATGGGCCGAGCCCGACCTGGACGTCGCGGCTCGGCTGATGCGCCACGTCTACGAGAACCCCGACCGAGCGGCCGAGATCGGGCGGGCGGGGCAGCGGACCGTTCGCGAGGATCACTCACCCGAGCGGACGGCGGACTTCATCGCCGAGCGTCTGGCGGAGATCAGGCAAGCTCGCGCAGCGGCCGCGCCGAAGACTGCCCCCGAGTCGCCCTCCGGAGACGTCGCGGAGCGGCCTGCTGCTCTCGCACGGGCGCAGAGCTGGCTCGCCGAAGGACCTGCCATCTCGTGGGATGCGCCTTCGCGGAGCGGACCGCTGGGCCGCTTCGCCCGCCGCGCGCTGCGCCGGCTCCTTCGACCCTACGAGATTCGCCAGCGGGAGCTCGAGCAGGCCCTCGTCGACGCGCTGCTGAACATCGAGGCGCGCACCGCTGCGCTCGAAGGCGCGAGCTCCGTGTCACACGAAGCGCTCGAGGCGTGGGCCGCCGCGACCCGTCAGGCCCTCGAGCGCGCAGACCAGGTCGGGCGCGACCTGGCCGATCTGCG
>CAZCIJ010000345.1:0-3281 GCA_964498265.1 uncultured Gaiellales bacterium
TCGTCGACGGCTCGCAGGCCGACGATCGTAGAGCCGTCCCGCTTCGAGTGCCGCCAGGCGTCGAGCTCGTCCGGGTCGAAGCGGAGCACGCTTGAGCTAAGCCGGAACCCTGGGAGCTCGCCCGCCCGGTGCCACCGCAGCACGGTCCGGGCCGAGACGCCGAGCTCGGCGGCAACCTGGCGGGTCGTGAGCAGCCGTCGGCTCATGTCCGATAAGCGCTCTTGCCGGCAGCGGCGAGGCTCCGCTCGACGAGCTCGTGCTTCGTCAGCAGGCCCCGGAACTCAGGCTCGGTGATGCGCCCGGCGCTGCCCTTCTCGGCAAGGTAGACAGGGTACATCTCGTCGCCGATCAGCGGCCTCCCCCCGTTTCTATCCGCCCCATCCCTTTGCCCATGCGGGTTTGCGGCCTCTCCGCTATCCGTCCCAGAGGAGGCTTGGGACGGATCGTCAAGGAGGCTCAAACCCGCATGGCTACTGGCTTGGGACGGATGGGACGGATACGCATCGGGGGTGGCGGGCAGGTAGCGCTCCCAGACGTCCTCGAGCGACTGGCGCAGGTAGCCCTTCGCCTGCGTCTCATCGTCGAAGCGGACGTTTCTGGAGCGGACGTCGAAGCGTCGCAGGATGTTGCCGAGCGTCCTCGGCTTGATCGGACCGCCGCGCCAGTCGGCCCAGTGCGCCTCCTCGTCCTCGCAGAGCGCGTCGATCAGCTCGTGCGTCGAGATGCGGTCGACGTCGCGGCGATCGAAGATCTCGCGGACGTCCGCGAGGAGCCTGACGCCGATCGAGTCCTCGTCGATCCCCTGGGCGGAGCAGAGCGCGACAGCGGCCTCGCGTGCGAGCTCCGGCCACTCCCCGCCGGCAAGGTCGGCGATCGCGAGCAGCGGCTCCCACACGTCCGCGGCACGATCGCTCAATCCGTCCGGGATCTCGGGCCTCGCTTCCGCGAGCGTCCCCATCTCGTGCTCGGCGATCGAGTGCGCCGAGATCCGGATCGGCTCCGCCTCGAGCTCGGCGTCGCGGCGGCGCAGCCGCTCGGCCTTCTCTCCGGGCGCCTGCCGCCTCAGCCTGATCGGGATCGAGCGCGATGCGACCGTGTCCGGCAAGGTGCCGAGGCCGGCGATCGCCTTCGGCGCGAACGTGGACAGGGTCGCGTAGCTGATGTTCGCGCCCTGGCCGACGCAGACGGAGACGCTGCCGCCGCGCCGGTAGCCGCTGTTCAGGACGCCGCGGAGCGTCTCGGCGTACTCCTTGTCGCCGTTGAATGCGGCGTCCGACTCGTCGAGCAGCAGCGTCGACGTCTCCCGATCGATCCTGCGGGGGAGCACGGCCGCGGTCACCCGCGCGGTCAGCCACGGGCGGTCCACGAGCAGCTCGAGCACCTCGAGCAGTCTCGTCTTCCCCGACGCCTTCTCGGTCGATGTGATTGCCAGATACGGGGTCGCCTCGGCCGCGTCGAAAGCATGCGTGTGGACCACCCAGAGCGCGATCGCGACCCGCTCCGGGTCGGAAGTGATAACGAACCGGCGCACGAAGCCGACGATCGCGTCGAGGGTGCTCGCGAGCCCGCTCATCCGCACGCCCTCCGCCTCGAGGCGAGGCTCGTGACTGACGCCCCGTCCTCGGGCCACCGTCGCTCGATCTCGGCGCGGGCGAGCTCGAGGAGGTCCTCGCGCTCGATGACCCATAGGAAGATCTCGGTCATCATGGCGCGCAGCGCCCGTTCTCGCCGCGCAGCCGCTCGCACGACTCGATGTAGTCGCTGAGGGTGGCCGCGATCGCGGGAGCGGTCACGCGGCCCGCCTCGCTGCTCCGACCCGGGCGTCGTACTCTGCGTACACCGCGTGGACACAGGCGCGCCACTCATCGTGTACGAGCTGCAGCCGGAGGGCGTACGTCTCGCCGAGGGCGGCTATTGCGTGATCACGCTCGCGCCGGAGCTCAGCGAGCTGAGTGTCCGCTATGGGGAGTTGTCGGCAGCGCCCCGCTCGTGCGGGCACGGGCTCGGTCATACGCGAAGCGTGGCGCTTCTAGCCCACGGGGAAGCACATCCCTACTAGGTGAGCAATGCTTCGAGCTCGGGCGCGCCGAGCTCGCGTAGGCCGCGACGAAGCCGGGTCATGATCTTCTCGCGCTCGCGGCGATAGACGGGGTCATCGCGGCGCCGACGGCTACCATCGTCGAGCTCGAGCGACGCGGGACCCCGGTACGTTCGCATGAGACCCTCGATGATCGCTCGGCAACGGTCGGGCGTCAGCTGGTGGACGCCACCGAGCCTCTCGACGCGCTCGATCGCGTCGCGACTGACGTCGAGCGCTTCGGCAAGTCCCTTCTGGCGGCGGGTCTCATCGCTTAGCGTCGCCCAGCCCCACCGGCGGCCGATGGTCTGGCGAGTGCTGGCCGGAATCGGGATCGGCAGCTTTCCCTTCCTCGCGAGTTCGAAGAGGGCATCGATCGGTGGGCCGCCAGTCTTGTGCCAGTAGCTGCGCCACCGGACCGCGTACTCGCCCCGAATCTGTGCGTTCTCGGGGTCGGCCCACCACTCATGAGAGCGCTCGCTGAGGGCCGCCGCGAGGGCTGCGCGGGCGGCCTCCGTTGCGGGGTCGTCCCACCATTCGTGCATGCTCTCGACCCGCGCGCGGCGCTCCTCGTCCGTGGCTGCCGCCCACCACTCGATGAGGGACGCAGAGATCTTCGCGCAGCGCGTCTGCTCCTTCGCGCGCCCCGCAAGCAGCGCTAGATGGGCTTGCCCTTCGGGGGTCGCGAGGAACTCGCGCGCGATCGTGCCGAAGAACTCGCGTGCCTCCGGGGCGCGGTTCTGATGGCCGTTGACGTAGCGGCCGCCGCTGGTCAGGACCTCGCAGCCGCACGGGCAAGGCAGGAGATCGAAGAACGCGACCGCGTCGACATCGAGCGCCGCCGCGAGCCGGACGGCCAGCTCGGGGGAGGGTTCCACGTCGCGCTCGAGCTGAGGGGTTCACGCTGATGAGCTCAGCGAGCCGCGCCTGCGTCAGCCCACGAGCGAACCGCGCTTGGCGCAGCCGACCGCCGAGCTCCGTCCGCCCGGGTGCGTCTCGGCGCTCCGCGTAGGGCCCCGCGGCTGCTCGGCGCCGGCGCTGGTAGCCTCGTCGCCGAGGCCGGCTCCTCGACAGCCGGTCTCATGCTCCTAGGATGCCCGCCCAGGCGGACGTCAATTGCTGACCTACACGCCTCACGCCCGATGGCAGATGAAGCGCCGCGGCATCGAAGACCTCGACGTCCGCATCGCGTGGCTCAGCTTCC
>CAZCIJ010000346.1:0-3259 GCA_964498265.1 uncultured Gaiellales bacterium
CGCTTCCTCGTGGCCGCGCGGCACCGCAGCGACATCGTCGCCGGCTACGCGCTGGCGGCGCTCGTCCGCTGGATCTACATCATCGCCATCGTGACGGTGATCGCGCTGATCGTGGGAATCAAGGTCGGCGGGAGCGCTCCCGACCTCGTCGCGCTCGTGATCCTCGCCCTGCTCCTGAACGTGGCGGCCCTGCTCTTCGCGGCCGGCATCGCGATGCGCTTCCGGACGGTGCAGGCGGGCCCGCTCATGCAGACGCCGATCTTCCTGCTGCTCTTCCTCGCTCCCGTGTACGTGCCGCTCGACCTGCTCACGGGCTGGATCCACGCGATCGCCCGCTTCAACCCGATCAGCTACCTCCTCGAATCCGGTCGTGGCTTGATCGCCGGCGACCCCGTCTACGTCGGCTTGGCGTTCGGCCTCGCACTCGCCCTCATCGCGTGTTTCATCGTCTGGGCGCGACGGGGGCTGCGCTCCGCCGAGGCGTCGGGCGCCTGACCCCGCGCTCGAGCGGGCACGCGCCATCCGGTCACCTCACGACAATCCGGCTACGGCTTGACTCGCAGGCCGCCGTGCTCGGCGGCCCCTTGCAGGAACGCGAGGAAGTCTCGCCAGAGCTTCTCGTCCTCGAGCGACGACGGTGTCGGCGCGGCGGCCGCGAGCGCCTCGTCGAGCTCGAGAGGCGAAACGAACTGGTTGCGCGGCACGTCGAGCTTCGACCGCGGGATGCCGCGGCCGCCCTCGTGGCCGCAGAGCATTCCCTGGACGGCCATCTCGTCGAGCAGCGCCATCATCTGCTCGTTCCTGAGGAACACGTGACCGGTCATGCCGTCGTGCCGCTGCCACCAGAGGTGGAAGGCCATCCAGAAGATAATGGCGCACCGTGACGTACTCGATCGTGGCCCGCGACTCGGAGACCGGTCAGCTCGGCGTCGCCGTCCAGTCGCGGTGGTTCTCCGTCGGCCGGATCGTGACGTGGGCCGAGGCCGGCGTCGGCGCCGTCGCGACGCAAGCCTTCGCCGAGCCGGCCTACGGCCCCCGCGGCCTCGAGCTGATGCGCAACGGCCTGGCAGCCCCCGACGCGCTGCGGGCGCTCGTCTCGGTCGACTCCGGCGCGGCCGTGCGGCAGGTGACGATGCTCGACGCGCACGGCCACGCCGCCGCGCACACGGGGTCGGACTGCGTTCCGGCCTGCGGGCACCACCTCGCCGAGGGAGTGTCGGCCCAGGCCAACATGGTGGAGCGTGAGAGCGTCTGGAACGCCACGGTGGACGGATACGCGAGCGGCCGGGTGACTTTCCCGATCGGCTCACCACGGCGCTCAAGGCCGCCGAAGCACAGGGCGGGGACATCCGCGGCCGCCAGTCGGCGGCCCTCCTCGTCGTCGCGGCCGCCAGGACCGGCAACCCGGCCACGGACGTCCTCGTCGAGCTGCGAGTCGAAGATGCCCGCGACCCCCTCCAGGAGCTCCGGAGGCTGCTCGCCGTTCAGCGAGCCTACGACAGCATGAGCCGCGCGACGACGCTGGCGCGCGAGGGAACTTCGAGGACGCCGTCCTCGAGGCGGCGCTCGCCACGGACGTCCTGCCCGACGACGATCAACTCGCCTTCTGGTGCGGCCTCATCCTCGCCGGAGCCGGGAGGAGCGACGATGCACGGCCGCTGCTCCCAAGCGCCGGCTCGGCCAATCCCAGGTGGGCCGACTTCCCGGCCCGGCTGGCGAGGGCCGGGATCATTCCCGACCGCCCGGAGCTCCTCGACGTCCTGACCGCCGCCCTCAAGGAGCGAGGCGGCTCGAAGTCGAACCGCCTCTAAGGTCGAGACGTGGGCTGCGGCCCCACGTTCCAAGCGACCCCCCGCACGTAGGATGGAGACGGCGCCGCCGAGCGGCAATCCCCCTTGGGGGTGAACTTCGCCGCCTCCGCCGGGAAGAGCGCGATGCCGGCCTCCCTATACTCGCCAAGGGGCCGTTAGCTCAGCCGGTAGAGCAGGGGACTTTTAATCCCAAGGTCGCTGGTTCGAATCCAGCACGGCCCATCCGCTCAACCGGCATGGATAGACCCATTCCGCCGGACCGTGTTGTCAGCGGAGAGCCGCACCCTCACCAGATCCAGGAGGTGGCCGCCACGCTCGCCTAAGACACTCTGTTACGGACCGCCGCCGATATTCCACGGCGCGCGGGACATCCTCCCGATCCCTGCGGTGTGGTCAGGTCGAGGGTTCCGGCACCACGCATCCACGTCGAGGCGGAAGTAGCGTCCCCTCCCGTGGTGTCCGAGCTCCGCGGCCGCTGTTCCGTCGCCGGCTCGCTGCTCCTCGTTGAAGCGAGCGGGATGGCGACGGCGGGCCCGCAGGGCCCGTGATAGCTGACCACCGCGTCATCCTCGCGACGTCTGTCCGAGACGAGCGAGGAGGAGCACGGTGGTCGAGACCACGATGGACCTTGAGAGCTGGCTGCGCAAGCAGCTGGAGCAGGCGAGCCCCGATCTGTTGCGGGCGATGGTGCGGGACTTTGCCGAGGCGCTGATGGGCGCCGAGGCCGACGCGCTCTGCGGCGCGCCCTACGGTGAGCGTTCGCCGGGGCGGGTGACGAAGCGCAACGGCTACCGCGAGCGCGACTGGGACACGCGCGTCGGCACGATCGAGCTTCAGATCCCGAAGCTGCGCGCGGGCAGCTACTTCCCTGACTGGCTGCTCGAGCCGCGCCGGCGGGC
The DNA here is from genome assembly GCA_964498265.1 of uncultured Gaiellales bacterium. Taxonomy (GTDB): domain Bacteria; phylum Actinomycetota; class Thermoleophilia; order Gaiellales; family Gaiellaceae; genus CAZCIJ01. The sequence continues at coordinate 2,711 of CAZCIJ010000346.1, forward strand.
CGAGCAGGCGTTCGTGTCGGTGATCGCGGACGCTTACCTGGCCGGCGTCTCCACCCGGCGGGTGGAGAAGCTCGTGGGGCAGCTCGGCGTGGAGCGGATGTCGAAGAGCCAGGTGTCGCGGCTGGCGAGGTCGCTCGATCAGATCGTCGAGGGCTTCCGCACCCGGCTGCTCGACGGCGCCCCCTACCCGTACCTCGTCCTCGACGCGCTCGTGGTCAAGTGCCGCGAGGGCGGCCGCACCGTCAACGCCTGCGTCGTGCACGCGGTCGGCGTCAACCACGAGGGCTTCCGCGAGTCGCTCGGCCTGGATGTCGTCACCAGCGAGGACGGCGCCGCCTGGCTCGCGTTCCTGCGCTCGCTCGTCGCTCGCGGCCTCGCCGGCGTCCGCCTGGTCACCTCGGACGCCCACCCCGGGCTCGTCGACGCGATCGCGGCCACGCTCCCGGGCGCCGCCTGGCAGCGCTGTCGCACCCACTTCATGCGCAACCTCCTAACCCGCGTGCCCAAGAGCGCGCAGGGCCTCGTGGCGACCATGGTGCGCTCGATCTT
>CAZCIJ010000347.1:0-3255 GCA_964498265.1 uncultured Gaiellales bacterium
TGAACCTCGACTACCCGGAGGCACGCGTGGCCTTCCTCCTCGAGGACACGGGCGCAAAGGTCATCCTCGCGCAGGATCAGCTCGCCGGGCGCGTGCCGACCGGCTACGGCGAGGTCGTGCCGCTCGGGCCTGGGCTGTTCGCCGCCGGTGACGGGGGCCGGCGACTGTCCCCCAAGCCGGGTCCGCGCAACCTCATCTACGTCATGTACACGTCCGGGTCGACGGGCCGGCCGAAGGGCGTCGCCATCGAGCATCGGGGCGTGCTCCGCTACGTTCGCGGCGCACACGGTCTCATCCCGAGCGAGCGGGACGCCGTGCTCCTCGTCAACCAGCTCGATTTCGACGTCTCGACCTACGAGATCTGGGCCGCGCTGCTCAATGGCGCGCGCCTCGTCGTCCATCCGCACCGACCGGCTGAGCCTTGCGAGGTCGGTCGAACGATCCAAGGTCACGGGGTATCGGTCGCCTTTTTTCCGACCGGCCTGCTCCACCAGATGGTCGACGGGGATCTCTCCGGTCTTCAGGACGTGCGGCTCGTCCTTGCTAGCGGGGACGTCCTGTCGCCGTCCCATGCTCGCCGTTTCGTCGAGGCCTTCCCAGGCTGTCGCTTCGTCAACGCGTACGGCCCGACCGAGACGACCGTGTCCGCGTCTGTCTATGAGGTGCGGGACGTCGACTTCGGAGGCGCCGTGCCGATCGGACGTCCGTTGGCCAATACGACCCTGCACGTACTCGATGAGAATGGCGTTCCCGTCGCGGCGAGCGTAGCCGGCGAGCTCTTCGTCGGCGGTGACGGCGTCGCTCGCGGCTACCTCAACCTGCCCGATGCATCTGCGGAGCGGTTCGTTCCCGATCCCTTCTCGGACGATCCGGATGCTCGGCTCTACCGCACGGGTGATCGCGTGCGTCTGCGTTCCGACGGCGAGCTCGAGTTCCTCGGGCGGCTCGACGATCAGGTGAAGATTCGCGGCTATCGCGTCGAGCCTGGAGAGGTCGAGGCTCATATCGGCGCCCACCCTGCTGTCGCTCAGGCTGTCGTCGTCCCGCGCGAGGACGTTCCCGGGCACAAGCGCCTCATCGCCTACGTGGTCCTGTCCGGCTCAGGCGGAGTTGGCGCGGAGGAGCTGCGACGCTTCCTCGGCGAACGGCTTCCCGAGTACATGCTGCCGTCGGCGCTCGTCGTGCTCGACGAGCTGCCGCTGACGCTCAACAGGAAGGTCGACCGCCACGCTCTGCCGAGCCCGCTGGACGCCAGGACGCGAGCTCCGGGGCGGCGGACCCCCGCGACGGCGCTCGAGCGGCGCGTGGCCGAGGTCTGGAGCGAGGTCCTCAGCGTCGAGGACATCGGCGTCGATGAGGACTTCCTCGAGCTTGGTGGGGATTCGCTCCTAGCCCTCCAGATCGTCGCCAGCCTGCGAGAGCATCCAGGGGCCGACCTGGCACTCCACGCAGTGCTCGAGGAGCGCACCGTCGCGCGCCTGGCGGAGCGGATCGAGCGCACGATGACGCTCGGCTCGAGCGCCCTTCCCGCGATCCAGCGCGCCGGCCTGAAGCGGCGCGCACCCGTGTCGTTCTCCCAAGCTCAGGCGTGCTTCTTCAGCGACTTGGAGCCGGAGGCTCTCCCGTATCAGGCCCAGACGACCATCTGGCTCGACGGAACGCTGGACGTGGCCTCGCTCGAAAGAGCGCTGACGGAGATCGTCCGGCGCCACGAGATCCTCCGCACGACGTTTCCCAAGATCCGCGGCCGCCGCTGGCAGAGGATTCACAGGCCGTTCTCCGTCGAGTTGCCGGTCGTGGACCTGCGAAACGAGCGCGACCCCGCGGCGGCGTTCGAGCGGCTGCGCCGCGAGCGATTCCGTCAGCGCATCGACCTCGAGCGGCTCCCGCTCGTGCGGTGGACGCTCGCCCGTCTCGCTGACGATCGGCATGCACTGCTCCAGGTCGAGCACCACGTCGTGCACGACGGCTGGTCGATCACCCTAGCCCTCACCGATCTCCTGCGGCTCTACGACGCCTTCTCGAGCGGTCGTCGATCGCCGCTGGACGATCCGCCGATCCAGTACAAGGACTTCGCCGCCTGGCAGCGCCGTCTTGTCGAGACGGACCTCGCCCGGGAGCAGCTCGCGTTCTGGCGCCGTCAGCTCGAGGAACCTCCGCCCCCTCTGGCCCTACCCTTCGATCGGCCGCGACCGCCCAGGCAGACGTTCCGCGGCGACTCGATCCGCCTTGCCATCCCTCCGACGCTGGCCGACCGGCTCGGCGGCCTCTCGCAGAGCCAGGGCGTCACGCTCTTCATGACGATGCTCGGAGCCTTCCTCGCGCTCCTGCACCGGTACTCAGGACAGGACGACGTCGTGGTCGGATCCGGGCTCGCCAACCGGCGGCTGCGCGAGATCGAGCGGCTGGTCGGGATGGTCGTGAACACGGTCGCCCTCCGGGTCGACCTCGGCGGCGACCCCACGGTCGCCGAGCTCCTCGGTCGGGTGCGCGCGACAGTCCTCGACGCGCTGGCGAACCAGGATCTCCCGTTCGAGCGCGTCGTCGAGGCGCTCGCGCCGGCTCGCACGGCACGCCACACGCCCTTCTACCAGGCGATCTTCTCGTTCCACGATACGCCCCTACCGCCGCTGCGACTCCCTGCGCTGAGCATCAGGCTGGAGGACGCTCTCGCCAACGGCTCGGCGAAGTCGGACATCAACGTCATCGTCGTCAACCGTCGCGTTGGCCGCTCCTCCGGGTCCGGTGACGGCGAGCTTACGCTGGTCTGGGAGTTCAACACGGACCTCTTCGAGCCGGAGACGGCGGCGCGGATGGTGCGGCACTATCTCGCCGTCCTGGGCGCGATGGCCGGCGATCCGAGCCGCCGCATCTCGGAGCTCGAGCTGCTCGAGGAGGACGAGCGCAGGGAGCTGCTCGAGGAGTGGAGCGGCACCGCGTCCCCCTACGAGCGCGACGCCTCCATCGCCGAGATCTTCGAGGCGCGCGTGCACGAGGCTCCCGACGCCACCGCAGTCGTCGGTGAGGGATGGGAGCTCAGCTACGGCGAGCTGAACGGCCGGGCGAACCGCCTCGCGCACCACCTCCGCCGGCTCGGGGTGGAACGAGGAGACCGCGTCGGCGTCTGCCTTGAGCGCTCTCCAGAGATGCTCGCCGCGCTGCTGGGAATCCTCAAGGCAGGCGGCGCCTACGTCGCGCTCGACCCGCACGCGCCGGTCGTGCGGCTGCTGCTCATGCTCGAGGAGACGGGCGCCA
>CAZCIJ010000348.1:0-3220 GCA_964498265.1 uncultured Gaiellales bacterium
TGGGCAAGGTCTTGGCCGCCTTCGCGTAGCACGGTTGGCATATCCTTGCCCTCGGATCGAGAGTCGTGGCCGAGACCGACGACGCACTCCAGCGCGGCCGCCGCGCCTACGAGGGACGGCGATGGGCCGAGGCCTACGAGGACCTCGCCGCGGCCGACGGTGTCTCCCCGCTCGGGGCCGAAGACCTGGAGCTCCTGGCCATCTCGGCCTACATGCTCGGGCGAGACGACGAGGCAATGGCGATCCTCGAGCGCGCCCACTACGCGTACCTCGAGGCCGACGAGCCGCGATCCGCCATCCGCACCGCGTTCTGGATCGGGATCAACCTCGGCCTCGCCGGCGAGGCCGGGCGCGCTTCCGGATGGATCGGACGCGGCCAGCGGCTCGTTGAAGGCCACCACGGCGATGTCCCCGAGCGCGGCTACGGGCTCCTTCCCGGGATGTTCAGGCACGCGGCGGCCGGTGACTTCGCAGCCGCGGCGACAGCAGCCGGGGAGGCGGCCAAGATCGGTCAGCAAGCCGGCGACTGGGACCTCTTCGCCCTTTCCGTCCACGGCCAGGGGCAGATGCTGATCAAGAACCGCCAGGTGGAGGAGGGCTTGGCGCTCCTCGACGAGGCGATGGTCGTCGCCACCGGCGGTGAGCTGTCTCCGGTCGTCACCGGCCTCGTCTACTGCGGCGTCATCCTCGCGTGCCAGGAGGTCTACGAGCTGCGGCGGGCCCAGGAGTGGACTGACGAGCTCACGCGCTGGTGCGGGGGCCAGACCGACCTGATGGCGTTCACGGGCCGCTGTCTTGTCCATCGCGCCGAGGTCATGCAGGTGCACGGCTCGTGGCCCGATGCGCTGGAGGAGGCAAAGCGCGCGAGTCTCCGTCTCGTCGAGGTCGGAAACCTCTCGGCGGCGGGACTTGCCTACTACCGCGTGGGCGAGCTGCACCGGCTCCTGGGAGAGCTCACGGCCGCAGAAGACGCGTACACGCAGGCAAGCCGGTACGGCTGGGAGCCCCAACCTGGGCTGGCGCTGCTTCGGCTGGTACAGGGCCGCCAGGACGCCGCCGCGGCCTCGATCCGCCGGGTACTGGGCGAGACGACCGAGCCGCTCAAGCGCGCGGGTCTGCTCCCAGCCGCCGTCGAGATCCTGCTTGCGGTCGGAGAGCCGGAGGAGGCACGGGCGGCCTGCCTGGAGCTCGAGGAGATCACGGAGTGCTTCGAGAGCGGCATGCTCGGCGCCCTACTCGGGCAGGCGCGCGGCGCGGTCGAGCTCGAGACCGGTGACGCGCAGGCGGCGCTCGTGCGGCTCCGCTCGGCCGCGCAGGAGTGGCAGGAGCTCGAGGCTCCGTACGAGGCCGCGAAAATCCGGGTTCTCATCGGCGCCGCGTGCCGGGCCCTCGGAGACGACGACGCTGCCACGCTCGAGCTCGAGGCGGCACGCGAGACCTTCGAGCGGCTCGGCGCCGCACCCGACCTCGCGCGGCTGTCCGGTGCGAACAGCGACGGAGACCACGGGCTGACCGCGCGCGAGCTCGAGGTCCTTCGCCTCGTCGCCGCCGGGCGGTCGAACCGGGAGATAGCCGCAGAGCTCGTGATTAGCGAGCGCACGGTCGCCCGCCACGTGCAGAACATCTTCGCGAAGCTCCGCATCTCCTCCCGCACGGCCGCGACCGCATTCGCCTTCGAGCACGACCTGGTCTGACCCGAAGGCGTGGTCAAATCTGACCACGCGGCGCCTCCCAAAAGTTGGCTAATCCGCCCGATGCGGGCGAGGCCTTCCGCCCATAGCGTGGCTCTCACCGAATGAAGGAGGCGCGCATGGCCGTGATGGACAGTAAGACGGCAGACGGTCGCTCGGAGCTCGACCGCAGGGCGGAGCGATACGAGACGGTGATCGTCGGCGCGGGCCAGGCAGGGCTCGCGACGGCCTACCACCTGAAGAGGATGGGGCGCGAATGCCTCGTCCTCGACGCACACGACCGGGTCGGCGATTCCTGGCGGAAGCGCTGGCCGACGCTCAGACTCTATTCGCCCGCGAAGGCCGACGGCCTGCCTGGGATGCCGTTCCCGGCTCCGAAGTACTCGTATCCGACCGCGCCTGAGATGGCCGACTACCTGGAGGCGTACGCAAATCGGTTCGATCTCCCGGTGCGGACCGGCGCCTGGGTCGAATCGCTCGACGGGAACGGCGACGGCTACGTCGTCCGAGTGAGAGGGCCGCGCTGGATCGAGGCGGACAACGTCGTCGTGGCGGCCGGGCTCTTCACCGATCCGGTCATCCCGAAATACGCCCCTGAGCTCGATCCGAGCATCACGCAGCTCCACTCGAACGACTACCGGAGCACGGAGCAGCTCGAGCCGGGCACGGTGCTCGTGGTCGGTGCTTCGCACTCCGGCGGGGATATCGCCTACGAGGCAGCCGGGGCCGGCCACGACACGATCCTCTCGGGCCCGGACCGCGGCGAGCTCCCGTTCAGGATCGACAGCCGCGTGGCGCAGATCCTCGGCCCCGTCCTGCGGTTCGTGGCGATGCATGTCCTGACGCTCAGGACGCCGATCGGACGGAAGCTCCGGCCGAAGCTCCGTAGCGAGGGCGCGCCGCTCCTCCGCATCCGATCGAAGGACCTGGAGGAGGCCGGTGTGGAGCGCGTCCACGACAAGGTCGTCGGCGTCGTGGACGGCAAGCCGCAGCTCGCCGACGGAAGCGTTCTCGACGTGCGCAATGTCGTCTGGTGCACCGGCTTCAGGAACCGCTACGCGTGGATCGACGTGCCGTTCCCAATGGGCGACGACGGCTTCCCGGAGCAGGAGCGCGGAGTCGTCCCGGGCTTCCCGGGCCTCTACTTCACCGGGCTCCTCTTCCAGTACGCGTTCAGCTCGATGTTGATCCTCGGCGCCGGCCGCGACGCGAAGCGGGTGGCGAAACACATCGCCAAGAACCGCGCGCGGGTCGTGGCGTGAGCGACGCGGGAAAGCAGAAGGACGGGCTCCTCGTCTGGAACGGGATCGTCGCGCGCGTCCGACGCAAGCGGAAAGAGGCGCTGGATGCGCGCGAGCCGTCCCCCGCGCCCCGCTCGAAAAGGCGAGCCGCCCGCGGTGGGATACTCGCGCCGTGGCACGAAGGGAACCGCGAGTCGCGCTCGTAACCGGACGCTCGCGCGGCCTCGGCCGTTACGTCGCAGCGCGGCTGGCGCGCCATTCGAGGCCGTTTCGGGGGCCGAAGTGGGA
>CAZCIJ010000349.1:0-3206 GCA_964498265.1 uncultured Gaiellales bacterium
GGGAACTGCAAGATCGCGCTCTCGCCATCCTTGCCGGGATCGACGGCGACAAGTGTGTCAACGGGCGGGCAATCTGATCGCCCTCGGGGCGGCCAAAGTGATCCGCCCTTCGTCGCCGACGACGTGGCGTGATCCAGCGTCGATGACGTGAGGGCCTGGGGGCGGCCAATGTGATCGCGACCTTGCTGGTCGACAATCATGCTCGAGCCTCCTTTCCGTTCTTCTTGGTGGCGCTTCGCGAGCGCCGGCTGGGGTTGCGGTAGCTCTCGCCCTCGATGACGAGGACGTGAGCGTGGTGAAGCAAGCGATCCATGGCGGCGCTCGCGAGGAGCGGGTCGCCGAAGAGGGTGCCGAGCTCGGCGACGTCGCGGTTGGACGTCACGATGGTGGAGCCGCGCTCGTAGCGGCCGCGAATGACCTCGTAGAGATCCATCGGCTCGTCGTTGCGTAGGGTGCGCAGTCCGAGGTCGTCGAGGATCAGGAGGTCCGGCGCGGTGAAGCGGAGGAGCCGGCGGTCGTAGGTGCCGTCGCCGCGGCTGGCGCGGAGCTCCTTGAGCATTGCCTGCGCGCTCGCGTAGAGAACCTTGTGGCCGGCGCGACATGCGCGGTGGCCGAGAGCCTGCGCGAGATGACTCTTGCCGACCCCGGCGGGGCCCACGAAGAGCACGTTCTCGCTCTTGCCGATGAAAGCGCAGGTGGCGAGGTCGAGGACCTTGGCCTTGGGCACCTGATCGTTGAAGCGGAAGTCGAAGTCCTCGAGTGTCTTGTCGTGCTCGAAGCTCGCGCGGCGGAGCCGCAGACCGAGCTGCTTTGCTTCGCGCCGCTCGACCTCGTCGTGCATCAGCCGATAGAGAAACTCGACGTGGCCGAGCTCGTCGTCGACGGCCTCCTGCTTGCGCAGGTCCAGCGTCTCCAAGATCCCGCTGAGCCGGAGCTTCTTCAGGAGCGGGAGCAGGTCTTCAATGAGGCTCATGACAGGCCTCCTCGTCGTCGCTCATCGCGAGTAGCTCGCCGAGGTCGCGCGCGAAGCGCGGCGACTGCAGGCGCCCGTGCCCCGGCGCGATCGCGAGTGGTAGCGGCTCGGCGTCCAAGTGCTTGGTGACGATCCGCTTGATCTCGCCGTAGGCGGTGACGCCGTAGAAGCTCGCTCGCCGGCACACGGCTTCGACACGCTCGGGCGGCAGGTCGGCGAAGAGCCGCAGCGTCGCCTGCACCGGACGCAGGGCGTAGAGCACTTGGTCGGAGTCGAAGATCTCCGCGACGAGTCGCGCGACGTGCGGCCCCATCGCCGCGGCCTCCTTCTCCCAGTGCGCGCGATCCCGGTAGCGGTAGTTGCGTCGACCGTCGGGTAGGTGCGCGTCGTGCGTGCTCCGCGGACCGAGGCCCCGGCGCGAGTGGGTCGCGACGCGCGTGTCGTCCGCGAAGAGCTGCACCGATGTCTCGGTCGCGCGCACCCAGACCTCCCGGCCGACCAGTCGCCACGGGACCGAGTACAGGCGCTTGTCGAAGAGCACGTGCGAGTCCTGATGGACCTTCGCGCGCTTCCACTCCGTGAGCTCGAAGGGCTGCTCCGGAAGCGGCAGCAGGTGCTCGCGCTCCTCCTCGAAGGCTTCCGCCGGCACCCGGTGAGTGGTGCCATGCACGCGCCGCGACGCGACGTTCGGGACCCACCACCGAAGCGCCTTGCGCACCTCGTCGATCGGCTCGCCCTCGCGACCCTTGAAGAAGGCCCGCTTGGCGTACTTCACGCCCGCCTCGACCTTGCCCTTCTTCTTCGGGGCGAAGGGTGGCGTCGGGTCGATCTTGAAGCCGTAGTGCCGCGCGAGATCGCGATAGCTGCGGTTGAGCGAGGTCGGGTCCGATGGGGTGAAGGCCGCCCGCACCACCGCCGCCTTCAAGTTGTCGGGGCGGATGATCTCCGGCACGCCGCCGAGTTCCTCGAAGCACGACACGTGGAGCCGAAGCCACGTCGTGACCTTCTGGTCGAAGACCACGCGGACGCACATCCGCCGGCTGTGCGAAAGCACCATGACGAAGCACCACGCCTTGCGCACTCGATCCGTCTCCGGCTCGTAGAGTCGACCCACGAAGCCGAAGTCGACCTGAGCCTCCTTGCCCGGCAGCGTCACCACCGGGATCGCGACCTGCTCGCTCGAGACGCCCCGCTCCTGGCGAATGGCGGCGACCAAGCGCTTCACCTGCCAGTAGCTTCCGTCGAAGTCGGGCTCCTTCTCGCGGAGACGATTCCAGATCACCTTCGGCGTCAGCCCCTTCGCCATCAGGTCGCTGACGGTCGCCCGCCAGGACTCGATCCCGGACCGTTCGTGCACCGGCGTCGCCGCCGGTGGGCGGTGCTCCAGCACCGCCGCCTTGAGCACCTCGAGGGTCGGTAGATCCGTCGACCGCCCCTTCAGCAACGACGCCGCGATCAAGGCCTCGCGGTACTCCCGCTCCGTGTTCGGGCTCATCTGGAGCAGCCGAGCCACCTCCCGTGCGCCCGTGCCCAGCCGGTGCAGCCGCACCAGCTCCCGAAGTCGGTCCATGTCGATCCTCTCCGCTGCCATCCGTCGTGACCTCCGTGGCCGCGACGATCCCTCGCTCTTCCTCCTCGTGGACCTGCACGCATGCACAGGTCATCAGCATCGCCAGGGCGATCACTTTGGCCGCCCCCGGTGCGATCACTTTGGCCGCCCCCGACGCGATCACCTTGGCCGCCCTCATGGCGATCACATAGGCCGCCCCCTCACACGTTGCCCCAGTAGAAGTCCGTGGGCCGGCCGCAGACGCAGGAGATCACTAGGTCGAGGTTCCGGTCGGCGTCGAAGTCCGCGAGCGCTGGCACGGTGCGTCTAGGACGCCTGCATTCAGGCCGCCGGACGGATCGCATGGGAACGCCTGCTCGAACGGCAGCGATTCCCGGCTACGCTCGGGCGATGGTCCCGGTCCACGCCGACAGGGCACCTCGGATCCGCTTCGAGGATGCTGCGAGTGACACGGAGCTGTCGTTCTCCGTCGAGGGTGCCTCCCCGTCCGATCTCGTGTTGGAGGCGACGCGCGGCTCGCGCTTTCGTCTACGGGGGGGCGAGCGCCGGCTGATGTGGGCCAGGGTCTGGCGAGATCTAGGCGGGGTCACGCTGGTAGCGGGTGAGGGCGCGGAGTCACCCAGTATCCTCCCGCCGATCCGTGCGGCGGAGGTCGCGAAGGAG
>CAZCIJ010000350.1:0-3167 GCA_964498265.1 uncultured Gaiellales bacterium
GGCGAGAAGACCATCTCCGTCCCCGCCGGCGCGTACATCTTCCTCCTCCAAGCCGGGGTCAGTACACGGTCACGCTCACCGACTCGGACTACTAGCAGGCGGCCGGCGTGTATCTCATCGGCGACGGGCTCGCCAGCGACACCGCCGACGGCGCCCTCCACGGCGGCCAGATCGACGGCCAGTCGCTGTTCCACATCGTCACGACGGACGTCGATCTGTCCGAGCGGACGGTGAGGCTCGAGCTCGGCGGCAGCCCGCGCAGCGCCGACGTGCTCCTGGCACGGCTGGCGGAGGCGACGCGGATCGTCACCGGCTAGCCGGCGAGGCCGATCACAGGCGGCGGCTCAGTCTGCGTCGGCGGCTGCTCCGTCGGCGGCGAGCACTGCGGCAGCTCCGGCCGCTCCGGGCAGTAGCCGCCCTCCCTGCCGCCCGAGATGCGGAGCGCCCGGTCGATCCTGCGGATGTAGGCGCGGCGCAGCCCGGCTTTCCGCATCAGCCGGTGGTCGGTCGCTCGCCGCACACGTCGGCGCCGATCGTCCATTCGCCGTGGTCGTACCCGTGGGCTGGCAGCGCTCGTGCGCCAGCGTGTGCCAGGCGACCGCGTGCCTGGCGTACCGGCGCGACTCGCGGCCGGCGATGTCCGGGCGGAGCATCCGGCACACCGAGCCGCGCAGCCACACCGTCCCCGTGTACATGCCCTGGGCGCGCCCGTACGGCCACGGCGACAGGCACCTGACCTCGGCGCCGGCGAGCCGGCCCAGCCGGCGCTCGAGCTTCGTCGCCGGCGAACCTGACTGTCGCGCATCGTGTCGCGCACACCCGTCCTCGGAGGCGCTCTCCCTGCAAACCGCGGGGTCGGCGCCAGGTGCCGATGACCTAGTCCGACCGGTACTGGGCGGCCGTGTCGGCGATCGTCTCGTCGAGAGGCCGCGTCGCGAACCCGAGCTCTCGCTCGGCCTTGCCAGGATCGTAGAACCACCAGTTCGACGCGGCGCGCGCCTCGCCCGGCTTGACCGGCCACGGAGCCGCGCGGGCCGCGGCTGCCGCGATCCGCGGCGAGAGCGTGACTTGGCGGCGCCGCACCCCCGTGACGTCCCCGACGCGGCGGAAGAAGGCTGCGTGGCTCAGATTCCCCTCCCGGCACGTGAGGATCGTCCGCTCGCCGGCGCGCCCTCTCTCGGCGAGGGCGACGAGCCCGGCCGCCACGTCGCGGGCATCGACGTAGGAGAGGCCACCCTCGACGAGCACCCGGAGGAAGCCCTGGAGGTACCGCCGGACCGGCCAGGTCGATGCTCCGTAGACGTCGTCCGGGCCGATGAGGAAGCCTGGGTTCGCAACCAGGACGTCGCGTCCAGCCGCGGCTGCGGCGAGCGCGAGGCGCTCGCCCGCCCGCTTGACCTGGGGATACACGTACGCATCGGCCCGTGACGGGTACACGTGGGTCTCGTCCGCAGGCGCGTCCGGGCCGTCCGCCGGCCCGACGGCGGCCACGCTGGAGACATGGACGATACGCGCGTCGGGCTCGGCGCCGTCGAGCACCGCGCGCACCCCGCCGACGGTAAGGTCGAGCAGCCGCCCGCGGTCGCGCGGCTCGTAGCCGATGGCGCCCGCGACGTTGTAGACGAGCGCGCAGCCCGCCGCTGCACGCCGGATCGCCTCGACGTCGCGAACGTCGCCGCGGTGGACGTCGACGCCCTGCGTCCGTAGCCGGCTGTCGTCCGTCTCTGCCCGCACGAGGGCGCGGACACGCTCACCACGCTCGAGCAGTGCCGCGACGAGGTGGCCCCCGAGGAACCCGGTCGCGCCCGTGACGAGCATCACCGCAGCCCGAGCGCTGGCATCGGGCGGATGCTAGCGCTCGGGACAGCCCCCAGGTTGCATCTGCCGCAAGCCGCCGTTAGGCTCCGTGAGGACAGGGCGGAGGGTGCTGCGGCAACCCTCCTTCCCGTCCTGAGCTGCTGGGTGGCTGCGACAAGGAGGAACCGTGGCCGCGCCCATACGCATCGGCCCGCTCGATGCGACGGAGACGAGCGACCTCATACGGATGCTCGGCGCCCGAGGGCTCGTCGGTCGCAGGACGAGCGACGGAGAGCCGTGCTGGGTGGAGGTGCTCGAGGCGCACGAGAGGACCGACCGTCTCCTCGCCGAGGTGTCCGAGGCGGTCTCGGCGTGGCTCTCGGACCGCGGGCGACCGTCGCTCGAGATCCGCGTCGAGGACAATGTCCTCCGTGTCGAGGCAAGGGACGACGACCTGAGCGACGTCCTCCGCGCCCAGGTGCGAGCGAAGGCGCGGCGTCGGCGCTGAGTGCTCCGGCAGCGAGGGACCCGCCCGCGCGTTGCGTCGACGCTCGGTCGGCCACCCGATAGGATCGGAGCGATGCGCGCATCGGACGGCCTTGAGCTGCGCGGACCGCCGGTGTCGCGCGAGGGGGAGGTGCTGACCCCCGACGCGCTCGACTTCGTCGCGTCGCTCGAGCGGGAGTTCGGGGCACGGCGGAGGGGGCTCCTCGCGGCGCGGGCAGAGCGGCAGGCGCGCATCGCCGCGGGCGAGCTGCCGGCCTTCCTGCCGGAGACCGCGCGCATACGCGAGGGAGACTGGCAGGTGGAGGCCGCCCCGCCGGGGCTCCAGGACCGGCGCTGCGAGATCACCGGCCCGGTCGACCGCAAGATGATGATCAACGCGCTCAACTCGGGCGCCACGGCGTTCATGGCGGACTTCGAGGACTCGAACACGCCCACGTGGACGAACGTCGTGTCCGGCCAGGTCAACTGCGCGGATGCCGTTCGCCGCAGGATCAGCCTCGAGAGCGCAGGCAAGGCGTACGAGCTCAGCGAGGAGACCGCCGAGCTGCTCGTCCGTCCGCGAGGCTGGCACCTGCCGGAGAAGCACGTGCAGATCGACGGGCAGCCGGCCGCGGGCTCGCTCGTCGACTTCGGGCTCTACTGCTTCCACAACGCGCACGAGCTGCTGCAGCGGGGGAAGGGCGTCTGGCTCTACGTGCCGAAGCTCGAGTCGCACCTCGAGGCCCGCCTGTGGAAGGACGTGTTCGCGTTCGCCGAGGACGCGCTGGGCATCCAGCGCGGCTCCGTGAGGGCCACCGTGCTCGTGGAGACCATCCTGGCGGCGTTCGAGATGGAGGAGATCCTCTACGAGCTGCGCGAGCACT
>CAZCIJ010000351.1:0-3142 GCA_964498265.1 uncultured Gaiellales bacterium
GATGGTGGCGACCACCTCGCCCGTCCCGGGGTCGATTCGCGACACGGTGACGTCGATCGTGCTCGCCACCCAGACCGACCCGTCGTCGCCGAGCGCCACCCCGTCGGCCCCGCGTCCGACCGGGACGGTCATCGTGATCTCGTTCGCCGCCGGGTCCAGACGGGCGACGACGTCGTCGAGGATCCCCGTCAGCCAGAGCGCGTCGCGACCGGCCGCCAGCGACTTGGCTATGAAGGGCAGGTCGATCGTGTCGGTGACCTCGCGCGTGTCGGGATCGAGCCGCTTGAGCACCGGGCCCCCCTCCCGCGCCAGCCAGACGGCTCCCGCACCGACGGCGATGTCGTTGTAGCCGCCCGCGTCCGCCGTGCTCGCGTAGACGAAGTCATCGTCGGGTGGGTACAGAGGCGCGAGGTCGAGGGAGGTGAGGGTCCTGGCGTACACCGCCGATCTGCCAACCGGCAGGATCCGCCAGACGCTGCCGCCGTCCGGACCACATGCCGCCCCCCAGATGCCCGCGCCGCCGATCGCCACCGAGGCCGGCCCGGATTGCGGCAGCGACAACGGAGCGGTCGAAACGGACGCTCCGGTCTCCGCGTCGATCGTCTCGTAACTTGGCAGCCACGGCCCGTTCGCGACGACGGCCAGCCCCTCGCTGACGACGACGTCCTGCGGCGTTCCCCCCTCGACCTCCGTCACGCGGCTCGCGCCGGTCTCCGGGTCGATGCGCCAGAGGGTCCGGTCCTCCCAGCTCGTCACCCACAGGTAGCCGTCTCCGACCGTCACCGAGCTCGCCCCCGCGCCGACAGGGAACGACCCGACCACCTCGTTGCTCGCCGGGTCGATGCGCACGAGGGCATCGCGCCTGGGCTCCGGTCCCTCCCCGCCCCGCAGCGCGAAGAACGAGGCCAGGACGGCGGCCACGAGCGCCAGCCCGATCGCGGCCAGAAGGACGGGAGCCCTGAGCCAGCGAGACCGGGTGGGAGGAGCCAGGCCGAGCGCGGCCCGGGCCTCGGCGAGGAGCTCCCAGCAGCTCTGCTGGCGATCGTCCGGATCCTTCGCGAGCGCCCTGGCTACGACCGCGTCGGCAGCCTCAGGTAGCTCCGGCCGGCGTTGGTGGAGCGACGGGGGCGGCTCCTCGAGGTGGGCGAAGAGCACCGCCGCGTCAGAGGCCCGCCTGAAGGGCGGCTCGCCGGCCAGGCACTCGTAGAGCACGCACCCGAGCGAGTAGACATCGGCGCGGCCGTCGACGACCTCGCCCCCGATCTGCTCAGGCGCGACGTAGTCGATCGTGCCCATGAGCTGACCGTCGGCCGCGAGCGTCCCAGCCTCCTCGAGGCGTTTCGTCAGGCCGAAGTCGGCCAGGTACGCGTGATCGGAACCGTCCCGGCCGCCGCCCGGATCGAGAAGCACGTTGGAGGGCTTGACGTCACGATGGACGAGACCGCGCTCGTGCGCGGCGTCGAGCGCCCCGGCGACCTGATCGAGAATCCCGACGGCGTCCGCCGAACCGAGCCCGCCGGCGCGAAGCCGCTCCTTGAGGTCGGGCCCCTCCACGTAGCGCATGGCGATGAAGAGCAGCCCCTCCGCCTCCCCGGCCTCGTAGACGGGGACGATATTGGGATGGTCGATTGACGCCGCGAGCTCGGACTCCTCGAGGAAGCGCTCGCGGAACGCCTCGTCCTCCGCCAGGCTGGCGGCGAGCAACTTGAGCGCCACCCTACGCTTCAGGCGCAGGTCCTCGGCCAGGTACACGACCGACATCCCCCCACGACCCAGCAGCCGCCCGAGCCGGTACCCGGAAAGTTCGGTGCCCACCCGCGGGTCGATGCTCACGGACTCCCGTCCGAGCTGGACTCGCAAGGACGGGAACATCGCTGCTCGGTTCGTCGCAGCTGTTTCACGGAGTCAGCGCGCGAGCGCTGTAGCCTCCCGAAGCCAGTTTAGTACGAGATGACGCAAATTGCGATGTGTTCGCTGGCGCGAGCTCGACGCAGCGATCGAAGCAGAAGCAGTAGCCTGTGACGCGCTTGTCATCGGCGGGAGTCGACTACGACAGAGGGGATAGATGTGGCACAGACGACGAAGCTCGTAGTGATCGTCACGGCCGGGTTGGACGACGAGCGTGCTTCCGTCGCGTTTAGCGTCGCGAACGGAGGCATCACGGCCGGCCTGGAGGTGACGGTCTTCCTGACCAGCAACGGGGTCGACTTGGCCCGCAAGGGCGCTGCCGACAAGGCTCATCCAAACCCGCTGGACCCCCCGATGAAAGAGATGATCGAAAGCCTGACGACGCGCGGCGGCAACATTCTCGTCTGCCCCCCGTGTGCAGGCGTCCGCGGCTACGGGGAGGGGGACCTCCTCGACGGTGTCACGGTCGTCGGGTCGAGCGCCATCCACGAGCTCATCAAGGAAGGCGCAGCGACGGTCAGTTTCTGACACCCGAGCACGCTCGGGTAGCCCTCGCCTTTGCCGGCGCGGCTTCGATGCTGATCGCGCGGGACGCCAACATGCTCGCGGTCGCCCGGATCGCCCGTCACTCGCTGGGCAGCACGCTGCGGGTCTACTCGCACCTGTTCGCCGAGGAGCTCGCTGAGGCCGCGACGCGGTTCGACCCGCTCTCGCGTGGCAAATCCGTGGTATCGGGGAGCCGCTAGGACGGCGGGAAGCGCGTAGCCAAGCGGCTCAAGCCGAGGCCCGCTCCATACTGTGAGTGTATGGCCAAGGTGCTGATCGTCGAGGACGACGAGGTGATCGCGCAGGGCATGGCGCGGCAGCTCTCCTCGGCGGGGTTCGATCCTCTCTGCGTCCCCAAGGGGGAGTCGGGGCTCGCCCGGCTGCGGTTCGAGCGACCGGACGTGTGCGTCCTCGATCTGATGCTCCCCGGCGTCGACGGATGAACCTCATCCAGACAGTCCGCCGGGAGGGGATCGGCACGCCCATCCTCGTCGTGTCGGCACGGGGGACCGAGCACGACCGTGTCCACGCGCTCGAGATCGGCGCCGACGACTACCTCGTCAAGCCGTTCTCGATGAGGGAGCTCGTCGCTCGCGTTCGCGCGGCCGCCCGACGCGGCGTGGGCGCGGAGACGGAGGATCGAGGACAGCCGGTCGAGGTCGAGGAGCTCCTGGTCGATCCCGGCGAC
>CAZCIJ010000352.1:0-3135 GCA_964498265.1 uncultured Gaiellales bacterium
CTCGTTGACGACGACCCGTGTCTCGCTCACGTCGAGCCGCACCTCGACGACCCGGTCCCCGAGGGCGTCGGTCGCCTCGACCGCAAGGCCGCCGAGGGCGTTCAAGATCGCCAGCCGCACAGCCGGCTCGAGCGCGACGCCGAGCAGGGCCGCCGCGCGCTGGGTCTGCGCGTCACCGACCGCTCCTGCCGCGTCGAGGTGCTCGGTGACCGACTCGACGTACGGTGTGAGATCCATGCCGTCATTATGACGGCAACTAAGACGTCAGTCAAGCGTCATGCTGTACCCGCAGGCCGGCGCAACGGCGCGTGTAGGCTCGCGCCTACGACATGGGTGAGGCGAAGCGCTTTGCGGATCGCGACGAGATCGCAACCGTCCGGGAAGAGGCCGAACGTCTCGACGCCGGTGAGGAGAGCCCGACGCGAAGGCGCGCCGCCGGACGCGTGCTCGGGCGCCGTGCGCACGGCAAGCTCACCTTCCTCGACCTCGTCGACCGCTCGGGGGGCATCCAGCTTCTCTGCGCCGAGGATCGCTGCGGTCCCGTGAGCGTCAACCTCGGGGACGTCGTCGGCGCCTCCGGCTTCCCCGCGCGCACGAGGCGGGGCGAGGCTTCGCTCGCGGTCGAGGAGCTCGAGATCCTCGCGCGCACGCGCCGGCCGCTGCCCGACACGTTCCACGGCCTAGTCGACATGGAGACCCGCTACCGCAAGCGCTACCTCGACCTCATGGTCAGCGAGGCGTCGCGGGCCGACTTCCTGCTGCGGAGCCGCATGGTGGCGGCGATCCGCCGCTACCTCGACGGGCGCGGCTTCGTCGAGGTCGAGACGCCCGTGCTGCAGCCCCGCTACGGCGGCGCGTTCGCCGCTCCGTTCGTCACGCATCACCACGAGCTCGACGCCGATCTCTACCTGCGCATCGCGACCGAGCTCTACCTCAAGCGGCTCATCGTCGGCGGCCTCGAGAAGGTGTACGAGATCGGCAAGGACTTCCGCAACGAGGGCGTCTCGTACAAGCACCAGCCCGAGTTCACCATGCTCGAGTGGTACGAGGCGTACGCCGACTACCGGGACACGATGGCCCGCGTCGAGGACCTGATCCAGAACGTCGTGCTCGAGACGGCCGGGACGACGGAGGTGAGCTTCCGCGGGCACGACGTCGATCTCGAGGCGCCGTGGCGGCGAGTGAACCTCGTGGCCGCCCTGGAGGAGCACGGACTGTGGACGCGCGACGAGGGGGAGCTGCGGGCGCGCCTCGCGGAGCGGAGAGTGGACACGTCGCGCGATCGCACGTGGCCGCAGCTCGTCGACCACGCGGTCACCCACTTCGTCGAGCCGGCCCTGGTCCAGCCGACCATCCTGTACGACTACCCGATCGAGCTGTCGCCGTTCGCGCGCGCGACCGACGACGACCCGATGCTCGTCGAGCGCTTCGAGCTCTTCGTCGGCGGGATGGAGCTCGGGAACGCCTTCACGGAGATCAACGACGCGGAGGAGCAGCAGGAGCGTTTCGGTCTCCAGCGGGAGGAGCGCGAAGCCGGGGACGCCCTCGCAGAGGAGGGAGACCCCGACTACGTCGAGGCGCTCTCGTACGGGATGCCGCCGACCGGCGGCCTCGGCCTCGGGATCGATCGCCTGGCGATGGTGCTGACGGGAAAGGAATCGATCAGGGACGTCGTGCTCTTCCCCGCTCTGCGTGAGCGCTGAGCGTGCGGTCGCTTCTCGGATCGCCGGTCGAGACTCAAGCGGCTCTACGCAGTCGACCTGCTCGACCCTGACGTCGAGTGGAAGGAGTACACGCTGGGCGTCCAGCTCGACGTCGTCGAGAAGCGCCTCCTGCGCGACGTGCTTCCCCATCTCGACGCGCACGGCACTCCGTGCCCGGCCCCCGTACCCGATGGCGAGGTCCCTACGCGCCGCCCGCCAGGAGGTAGACGCTTGCCAGCCCTGCCCACTCCCCGTAGGCGTCGAGGAGCTCGGCCGTGTCCTCCGCGGTCGCCTGTCGTCCGAGACGGGCGCTGCAGAGCTTGATGAGCCCGAGATCGCCGACGAGCCCGTGCTCGTAGCGCCCCAGCCCGTAGAGGCAGATCACGCCCGCCGACCACGGCCCGAG
The DNA here is from genome assembly GCA_964498265.1 of uncultured Gaiellales bacterium. Lineage (GTDB taxonomy): Bacteria > Actinomycetota > Thermoleophilia > Gaiellales > Gaiellaceae > CAZCIJ01. The sequence continues at coordinate 2,110 of CAZCIJ010000352.1, forward strand.
CGTCCGCTCCTCGACGACCCTGCGAACCGCGGCCTCGGTCGGAACCGTGCGGAGCCGCTCGACGTCGAACGAGCGGGAGATGCGTACCAGGGCCGCCGCCTTGCGTGCTACCAGCCCGCGCGCGCAGAGCTCGGCGGGGCTGAGGGGAGCGAAGCACGCGCGCGTCGGAGGCAAGCGCAGCCCCTCGTGCTCGGGTGCCCACCTGCGCAGGAGCCCGCCCTCGATCCGCCTCGCCTCGCGCCCGGAGATGAGCTGGCCGCACAGGGCCTTCACGAGCGCGTGGGTCACCGTCGCCGTCCGCAGCGGGCGCAGGCCGGGCAGGAGGGAGGTGGCGCGGCGCAGGAGGGGATCGCGGCCGAAACGGCGCAGGAAGGCCGTGTGGTCGTCGTCGAGCGCGAGCATGAAGCGCAGCGCGAGCAGCGCCGCCTCGGGCGCGGAGCTCTGCAGCCGGACGCGGACGGCGCCGTCTCGCCCCTGCCAGACCCGAGCGTGCGCGGGGCGTCCCTCCGCCTCGAAGACGCACGTCAGCAGCCCGTCCCGGAAGACCCGCGTGCGGTCGCCTCCGCGGCGCGCGCAGAGGTCGAGGCGGTACGGCCCGCGCGGGCGAAGCGTCGTCTCGAGCTGCATCCGCCGACCCTACTCCCCGGCTCGGCCGTGCGCCCTGAGGCCCGATGGGTCATCCGCTACCATGCGACTACGAAGCGAGAGAAAGGTTCCTTGGCGTGTTCGAACGCTTCACGGAGAGAGCTCGGCAGGTCGTCGTCTTGGCTCAGGACGAGGCGCGGGCGCTCAAGCACAACTACATCGGCACCGAGCACATCCTGCTCGGGCTCCTGCGCGAGGAGGAGGGTCTCGCGGCCCGCGTCCTCGAGAGCCTCGACATCACGGTCGAGGAGGTGCGCGCGCAGGTCGCGCGGATCGTCGGGCAGGGCGACGAGGTCACGACCGGGCAGATCCCGTTCACGCCTCGCGCCAAGAAGGTGCTCGAGCTGTCGCTGCGCGAGGCGCTGTCGCTTGGCCACAACT
>CAZCIJ010000353.1:0-3122 GCA_964498265.1 uncultured Gaiellales bacterium
GGCGGAGGCGGCTCCTCGACCGTCCAGGAGTAGCAGGCGGGCTCGCCCACGTTCTTCGCCCGGTCGGTCGCGCGCACGCAGAAGGTGTGCGAGCCGATGCCGACGTCGACTCGCGTGGGCGTGTAGCAGCGCGACCAGCCGCCGCCGTCGAGGCTGCACTCGACCTGGCTGACCGGCTCGCTCGTCCCCCAGCGGAACACGGCCACCGTCTTGCGAGTCGGGTTCGGCGGTCCGGTGAGGCCCGTGATGGTCGGGGGCGTCGTATCCGCCGGCTTCTGCTTCTCGGGCTTCTTCGGCTTCTCCGGCGATTCGGGGGTCGCGCCGGCGGGTGAGACCGAGGCGTCCTCCCCGCCCGCGTCGGTCGTCGCCGGCTCGTCCGGCGCGCCGTTCCCGAAGCCCGGCCGCTGCTCGCCCTTCGCGCGTACGACGACCCAGCCGTACGCCGCCGCTTGGCCCTCGTTGCCGGCAGCGTCGGTCGCGGACACGCGGAAGGCGTGCGGCCCGACGCCGAGCCCCTCGTAGGACGCCGGGCTCGCGCACTCCTGCGCCGACTGCTCGTCGAGCCGGCAGACGAACGCGCTTCCCGGCTCGTCGGCGGCGAAGACGAACTGCGCGTCGCGTGCGCGCGTCTCCGCGGGCGGCCCCTCCTGGATGGTCACGTCTGGCCCCTGGTCGTCCGCGACCGTCGCGGGCGCGGGCTGGGCGGGCTCCGTCGCGACGGGCCCCGGCGCCGTCAGCTCGGCCGCCTCGACGAGCGCGGCAGCCTCGGCCCGCCCGTCCGCGGGCGTCTCGTCGGCGCCGCGCAGCGCGAGGTACGCACCGCCTGCGACCGCGAGGGCCACAACGCCAGTCGCGGTCACGAGCAGCAGCGCCTTCGATCGCGACGCGAGAGCGAAGCGGCGTGCGGCGCTCCCGGCCACCTCCGCCGGCGCCGTCTCCCAGAAGCCGGCGCTTGCGAGCGCGTCGTCGATGCCCTCCTTGAGCGCCCCTGCGACGGCGAGGGGCGGGATGAGCGCGCGGTAGCGGCGGCTCGCCTCCCTCATGTCGGCGAGCGCTCGCTGGCAGTGCTCGCACCCGAGCACGTGGGCGAGCACGTCGCCTTTCTTCGGCTCCTTGAGCTGGCCGTCCAGGTAGGCGGAGAGCTGCGGCAGCAGGCGCTGGCACTCCTCCGGCAGGCGCGAGCGGTCGACCTGGACGAGCCGGAGCTCGTGCCTCAGGCTCTGGCGGGCGCGGGAGATGAGCTGGGCCACGGCATTCTCGTTGATACCGACCAGCTCGCCGATCTCCGCGTAGCTCTTGTCCTCGAGCTCGCAGAGAGCGAGCACGAGCCGCTGGCGCGGCGCCAGCCGGCCGTTCGCGACGCGCACCTCCTCCTGCTGGCGCTGCAGGAGCGTCGCCCGCTGGGGGTCGTCCTCGATCGCCATCGGCTCTCGCGGCTCCGGCACCTCCTCGACGGCCTCCACGCGACGCGCCTGCTCGCGCCCGCGCAGGAAGAGGTTCTGGGCCGTCTTGAAGAGGTAGGAGCTGAGATCCGGACGGTCGGCGTCGAGCCGATCGAGCCGCGTGAGGACGCGCACGAACGCCTCCTGGACGAGATCGGCGGCGTCGTGCTCGTTGCCGGTCAGACGGCACGAGAAGCGGTAGAGACGCTGCCCGTACTCGCGGTACAGGTCGTCCCAGGCGGTGCGGTCTCGCTCCCGAAGCCGGGTGGCGAGCACCGCGTCGGAGGACGGCGGCGCGGTCGCCATGGGAGTCCTTCGACTGTAGCGCTCGCGCGCCCGCGCGGGCAGCCCCCGTTGGGTTGTCGGCGCCATCCCTCAGAGGAGGATCCGCACGAACCCGCCGGAGAGCGCCCCGGCGCCTGCGGTCCCCGACGGGGTCAGACCCCGTCCCGACGACCCCAGTCCATTACAGGCAGAGAGACGAAATCCATCTCCGTGTCCTCCTTGTTCGTGACCCTGTTCCTGCCCCGACCACACACGAGCCGTCCGACCCTTACGGCCTCCAACGGCTCGCCGGCCCGGCTCTGACGACGGCTCACCGCTCTATCCTGTGAGAATGGCGGCCAGGAACTACGACTCGGGCGACGACTTCGTCGTCGAGTTCCTCGGCTACCGCTTCTCCTTCAACGCCCTCGACTTCGAGCAGCGCGTGAACGCGGCGGCCGTCCGCCTCGGCCTCGTCGACGAGGAGGAGCTCGACCCCGCTGAGATCGCCGATCTCGTCGACCTGACGGCGGAGGCCCGCATCGAGGAGCCGCGCAGCGGCCTCGGCGAGTACCTCGTGCGCCACTGGGACCGGCTCTCGCTCGTGGGCGAGGAGTCGCTCGTCTACTGGCTGCGCAAGCTCGTGTTCCGGGGGGCGTGGCTCGACCATCGCGTGAAGGAGGAGCTGCTCGAGGTCGAGTGGGACGACGAGCGGTCGGACTTCACCTACCGCGACCCCCGCGGCGACCGCACGCTGCTCGACCTCGCCCCGGTCCCCTCCTGGCACAACGTCCAGTTCCGGCGGTAAGCGCAACGGCACCCTGTCCGCGGCGGGAGCACCCTTCGAGGCCTGGAGCCTGGCTCTTCGCGCTCGAGAGCGACGCCGTCGGGCCGTACGCCGACCGGGCCCAGGCGCTCCCCGTACCGCCGACGTCGTGACGGAGATGCCGGAACGCGAGCTGCCCGAGCCCGTGCGGCGCCATCTCGAGCGCGCGCTGGGCGGTGACCGCTCGGCCCCCGGTCAGGTGCGCATCCGCCAGGAGGGGCAGATGTGGCAGAAGCCGGGCGGGCGGGCCATGCGCTTCACGGCCACCGAGTATCTCGCGGTCGACCGCGTTGCCTTCTCGTGGCGGGCGCGGTTCCCGGTCGCCGGCCCGATCGCGATGCACGCCGTCGACGACTACGCCGAGGGAGACGGGAGGCTCGAGGTGCGCCTGCTGGGCCTGCCGGTGCAGCGGCGTGCCGGCGCCGAGATCTCGCGCGGGGAGGCGCTCCGCTACCTGGCCGAGCTGCCCTGGGTGCCGCACGCGATCGCCCTCAACCGCGAGCTCGAGTGGCGGGCGCTCGGAGATCGAGCAGTCGAGGTCGCGACGCGCTTCGGGGACGGGCGGCTCGTCGTCTCGGTGGAGGTCGACG
>CAZCIJ010000354.1:0-3119 GCA_964498265.1 uncultured Gaiellales bacterium
TTGCCGCCCAAGATCCAGAAACACTTGTCACAACCTCACGAGTTTCCGCCACCAGAAGGCCTAGCGAGCCGTCCGGGAAGGACGCTCCTCGTCGGGCGCCCCTTCTGCGCTCGCCCGGCGGCGGCCGGACTGGCGACGGGCCCACTGGATCTGGACCGCCTCCTCGCGCTCACGCTCGTCGAGGACGAGCTCGAGCTCGCGGAGGGCGCGCTCGTGCCAGGGAAGCCACCGATGCTCGATCGCGCGCAGTCGGCGCATCGTCCGCCCGAGCTCGCTCCCGATCCGGTCGCAGGCGAGCTGCAGCGCGCCGAACCGTGCGGCGGCCTCGAGCGCGTGCCGGTGGGCCTGGGCGGCCTCGAGAACGGCCACGCTGCCGGCTGCCGGGGCGGCGCGCGGCTGCGGCAGGACAAGGCGCGCCCCGCTGGGATAGACGGCGCCGAGGGCGTTCCGCCACGTCAGCTCGATGCGCGCGTTCTCGCCCACGGAGAGGCGGGCCAGCCGGAGCGGACGCTCCCCCGCCATGACGCCCGCTCGACGGAGCCAGACGGCTGCCTCGGAGGCAGCGTCGCGCCAGTCGGCCTCGGCCTCGTGCGCCAGCTCGCGCAGCCGCAGCAGCTCGCGCAGGAGCGCATGTCGCTTCTGCTCGAGCACGTCGGCCCCGCGACGAGCCACTTCGATCCGGCGCACGAGCCAGCGCTGGCCCGCCCTACCCGGCGGCACGCGCAGCGGCATCGTCGCCTCCTTCGTAGTAGCGGTCGAGCAGGCTCTCCGAGATCATCGAGAGCTCCCTGCGGGGGAGCACCGAGACGGCTCGCCACGCCCTCGCCAAGGTCTCGTCGAGCGAGCGAGCCTCGTCGCGGCCCTGGGCGAGGAACTCGGCGCGGAATGCCTCGGTGAAGGCGAGGTACCGGCGCTCGTCCTCGGAGAGCGCGTCCTCGCCGACGATCTCGGCCAGATCGGCGATGCGGCGGGCCTGCGCGGCGGCGGCGTAGAGCTGCGCGGCGACCTGGGGGTGATCCTCACGGGTCCTCCCCGCCCCGACTCCGAGCCGCATGAGGCGGGAGAGCGACGAGAGCGCGTCGAAGGGCGGATAGACGCCCCGCGCGCGCAACTCCTCCGAGAGGACGAGCTGCCCCTCCGTGATGTAGCCCGTCAGGTCGGGGACCGGGTGGGTGATGTCCCCCGCAGGCATCGTGAGGACGGGCATCTGGGTGAGCGATCCGGAACGCCCGTCGATGCGTCCTGCTCGCTCCATGAGGGAGGCCAGGTCGCTGTACAGGTATCCGGGATAGCCGCGCCGGGTCGGCACCTCGCCCCTGGCCGCCGAGACCTCGCGGACGGCCTCGGCATAGCTCGTGAGATCCGCCATCACGACGAGGACGTGGCGGCCGAGATCGAACGCGAGGTGCTCCGCCACGGTCAGCGCGATGCGAGGCGTGACGAGTCGCTCCACGAGAGGGTCGTCCGCGCCGTTGAGCAGGAGCAGGAGGTCACCGCTCGCGGTCCGCTCCTCGAGCGCGCGCTGCACGGCATCGGCGTCGGCATGAGTGATGCCCATCGCGGCGAAGACGATCGCGAAGGGCTCGTCCCCCGCGCGCGCCTGAGCTGCGACCTGCGCAGCCAGCTCGAGATGGGGGAGGCCGCCGACGGAGAAGATCGGAAGCTTCTGGCCCCGTACGAGCGTGGCCAACCCGTCGATCGCCGACACGCCGGTCGAGATCGGATCGCTCGGAGTCGCTCGACGGGCCGGGTTGATGGGCCGGCCTGCGGTCTGGCGCAGCTCGCGCCCCATGACGGGCGGCCCGCCGTCGAGCGGCTCGCCGCGGCCGTTGCACACCCGCCCGAGCCAGCCCTCGCCGACCGGGACGCGCATGGGCGCGCCGCTGAACGACACAGTGGCCCCATCGAGCCGGAGGCCGCCCGTCCCCTCGAAGACCTCGACGACGGCGATGTCGCGATTCACGTCCAGAACGACGCCGTGTCGCACCCTTCCCGAGTCGAGATGGATCTCGGCCACCTCGTCCCACCCGACCCCGCGTACGCCGTCCACGACCACGAGGGGGCCGCGGATCGAGACGAGCGACGAGTACTCGACCGGAGCGCGGCCGCCCATCACGCAAGCTCGTCGAGCCGCGCGAGAACTCGTCGCTGCAGAGCCTCGACCTCGGCCGAGCCGTCGGGGGGCACTGTGTCGCGGATCCGCACCACCTCGGAGAGATCGACGTCCTCGATCAGGGACGCCGCCACCCCTTGCGCCACGAGCTGCTGGGAGCGATCGTGGACGGCGAGCACCAGCTCGAGAAGCGCCGCTTGCTTCGCGGGCTCGCAGTAGGCGTCGTTCGCGCTCAGGGCGCTCTGCTGGAGGACGGCTTCGCGCATGAGCCGGCCGACCCGAAGCGCGATGCGCTCGCGCCCGGGAAGCGAGGAGGCGCCGACGAGCTCGGCGACCGATTCGAGCCTGTCGGCCTCGGCGAGCAGCGCGAGAGCCCGCGCCCGGTCGTCGGCCCATCGGGTCTCCCGCTGCAGGAGGTACCACTCGGCCAGGTGCTCCGCATCCTTCGACCACGAGTCCCGCCAGCTCACGGCGGGATAGTGGCGTGCGTAGGCGAGGTCGCGGTCGAGCGACCACGTGCAGCGCACGTGGCGGCTCGTGTGGGCGGCGACCGGCTCGCTCATGTCGCCTCCCGGCGGTGAGACGGCACCCATGATCGTCACCGCGCCCTCCCCGCCTCCGAGCGTCTGCACGCGGCCCGCCCGCTCGTAGAAGGCGGCGAGCTGGGACGACAGCCCCGCCGGGTAGCCCTCCTCCGCGGGAAGCTGGCCGGTGCGGGACGCCACCTCGCGCAGGGCCTCCGCCCAGCGCGAGGTGGAATCGGCGATGAGAACGGCGTCGTGGCCCATGTCGCGGTAGTACTCAGCGACCGTGACGCCCGTGTAGATGCTCGCCTCGCGGGCGAGGACGGGCATGTTCGACGTGTTGGCGATCAGCACCGTGCGGGTGAGCAGCGAGCGCCCGGTGCGCGGGTCCTCGAGTCCGCGCAGCTCGTTGAGCACGTCCGCCATCTCGTTGCCCCGCTCACCGCAGCCGACGTACACGATCACGTCGGCATCCGCTGCCG
>CAZCIJ010000355.1:0-3116 GCA_964498265.1 uncultured Gaiellales bacterium
ACCTTGTCGGCCGACACGTCGAACGCAGCCGTGACCTCGACATCGCGCACGTGGTAGCCGCCGAGGTCGACGTGCATGAGGCCCGGGACGAGCTGCGCCGGATCGGCGTCCCTGTAGTAGCGCACACCCTGGAGCAGCGAGTTGGCGCAGTTCCCAACGCCGATGATAGCGACCCGGACCTTCTCCTCCGAGCGCGCTCGGCCGTTCACGCTGCCGTTCTTCGTCATTGTCTGTCGTCTCCTTCTCCCCCGCAGCGGGGCTCGTTCGAACAGCGCTGGCTCGAGCCGGACGCCGAGGTCGCCGGCGAGCGTCTGCACGATCACCCGGTTGACGTTCGAGCCGCGCTCGGCTGCGGTCGCCTGCAGCTGCCGCTTCAGCGCGGGCGGCATGCGCAGCAGCACGGCCGGGCTCTCCCCGGGCGCCGTTCCGGGCCGGCCGCTCGGCGTGAACGGGACCCCGAAGCGGTCGGCGAGGAGCGAGACGCTGATGTCGTTCAGCGTGCTCCCTCGCCGCTCGACCTCCTCGGCGAGCCGTTGCTTGAGCTCTGCCGGCATCCGTACGAGGACGCTCGTCGTCTCTCGCCTAGCCAAGATGCTAGCACTATAGCAGAGAGTGATAGCAGTGGAAAGGGCCAGGTGAGATCCTTCTCCCTGCGACGGGCCCCGGCAGCGTTCGCGTAGCTCGAGCGCACCGACGAGCTGGCTCGAGTGGCAGCCAGACGGTGTGGGGCGCTGTCGCCGACCTTCGCGTAGATGTGCTGCACGTGGGGCTCTGCGTGCGCGGGGAGATGGAGAGACGTCGAGCGACGTCTCGGTTCGAGAGTCCGTCGGCGAGGAGTTGCAGGACCTCCACCTCTCGCTCGCTCAGGCCGGCCGGCCGGATGTCTCCTCTCCGTCTCGGCTGTGTCCCTCCGGCGGAAGCCACGACGGCACTGACCGCGTCGGGGTCGAGCCTCCCCGCGCGAGCACCGCGCCGGACCTCCTCGGCGGCCTCGTGGACCGTGCGCGCGCTGCGGTGTGGACGCTCCTGCGTCATCGCCGCGAGGGCATCCGCGCCAGCGAGGATCCGAGCCGGGAACGGGATCTGCGCCGCCGTGCAACCGCGGTGATAGCCGGACCCGTCCATGCGCTCGTGGTGCATGCCGGCGATGCTGGCCATGGGCTCGAGGGCAGCGGAGCACGAAAGGATCCGCTCGGAGTGGTAGGGATGGAGGCGGACCTGCTCCCACTCGCCGCTCGTCAGCGGCCCTGGCTTCTCCCAAGGTCTCGTGGGCGTAGCCGGCGCAGCCGACGTGAAGCCCGAGCCCGTGATCCGAGATCAGCGAAAGCCCGGCGAGCAGGTCGGCGAGCCGGACAGCCTCGTTCACGATCGCACTCAGATCGAGCCGGGCTCCCGCTCGAGGCGGCCGGCGCTCAGGCTCGCTCGCGCAGCTGCTGTCGAACTGCTAGCACTCGCTGCACGACCGTGAACCAGGCGGCCGCGGTGAGGACGGCGATCGCCCAGGGCAGGACTCCCACCGGGGCGAGGGCGAGCCCGATGCAGATCACGGCGACCCGCTCGACGCGCGTGCCCAGCCCGACGTCGCCTTTGAGGCCGAGGTTCTCTGCCTTGGCGCGCGTATAGCTGACGAGGAAGGAGCCGGCGACCGCCGCGAATGCGAGCGCGACGGCCCACTCCCGGCCGTCGCGCATGAAGACGAGCGCGATGGCGCCCAGCATGAATCCCTCGCCTACCCGGTCCACCGTCGAGTCGAGGAAAGCGCCGAACGGCGTCCCGAGCCCCTGGGAGCGGGCGAGCGCGCCGTCGAGGATGTCGAGCAGTGAGCCGACGAAGAACACGAACGAACCGACCAGGAAGAGCCACCAGGCGACGTACTCGAAGTAGACGACGACCGCGGCGGCGATGCACGTCGCGACGCCTGCCGCCGAGAGCACGTTGGGAGTGATCGAGCTCTTCCCGAGCCGCGCCATCGACTGCGCGGCGAAGCGTCGACCGCCCTGGGTGTACGCGTCCTTGAGCGCGCCGAGCCTCGCCGAGACACTGGTCATCTCGACCGCCAGCCTAGTGCTCGCGCCGCGCCTGCCGGGGTACCTCAGTGTCGCCGCCGCGCGAGCATGGCCGCCGCCGGGCGGCGCCAGGCGGCGGCGTTCTCGAGCGCGAGCACGGCCGACGTCGAGACGATCGCGAGGCCGATGCCGGCGGCCACGTCGAGCCAGAAGTGGTTGCCGGTCGCCATGACCGAGAACCACACCCAGCTCGGCCAGAGCGTCCAGAGGACCTTCGCCCAGCGGGAGCGCACGAGCGAGGCCATCGCGAACCCCACGATCAGAGCATCGGCCGAGTGGATGCTCGGCATGGCCGCGAACTGGTTCGACGCGAGACTGACGATGCCGCTCCCGTGGTTCAGGGCCGATGAGCCGGCGAGGGTGTCCACGAAGCCCCACTCCGGGAAGAACCGCGGCGGCGCCGTCGGCACGAGCATGAACCCGATGAGCGCCAGCAGGTTGGCCAGCAGGAGGATGTTGCGCAGGCGCGGGAAGGCGTCGTTGCGCCTGAAGTACACCCAGAGCAGCACGATGGCGACGACGGTGAACTGCGAGTGCCAGTAGGTCCAGTTCACGGCCTGGACCGCGATGCCGCCTGTCTCGACGACGACCCGCTGGAGGTCGGTCTCGACGAACGCGTGCAGCTTCCGCTCGACGTCGATGACGAAGCGTCCGTTCACGAACGCCTGCCACGGCGCGTCCACGATCCCGCGCGGAATTTGGTAGGCGAAGAGAAACCCGAGCCAGATCACGAGCTGGAGCACGAAATCCCTCCAGCCACGCGGAAAGCGCACCCCGAGACGCGCGGTCACGGGCCTCGATTGTAGACAAGCGGATAGGCGCCGGCGGTGTGGCTAGCCCCCGTTCGTGTGGGAGCAGGCCCCCGGGAACCCACCTGCCGAAGGCCGTGCGCTCCCCTCGCGGTCGGTGAGCAGCCCCTGCGGCCGCGTCGTGCACACGGCTGAGGCCGTCCGGCGTCGGCGGCGGTCTCCATGGACGAGAGACGAGATGTGGCCCGTTATTCCGTCCCGTGTGCCGGTCAGGCTCAGATCTGAAGGAACGGGTTGACGA
>CAZCIJ010000356.1:0-3090 GCA_964498265.1 uncultured Gaiellales bacterium
CTCCTCGATGCCCGCACGCATGCGGTGTCGCCATTCGTCGTCGGTGAGACTGGTGCGACCGACTCCCACGACGCCGAACTCACGCGGCAGGAGCCGGTTGGCCGCGAGCGCGTAGAGGGCCGGCAGGAGCTTGCGCTGCGTCAGGTCGCCGGAGGCGCCGAAGATCACGATGACGCACGGCTCCGGCGTCCGTCTCAGGCCGAGGCCGGCGAGCAGCGGGTTCTCGGCGGCCTCGGTCACGTGGCCCGCGTGTGCCACCTGCTCCCTGCGCGCGTCCCGCCGCTCACGCGGCGACGAGCTCCCGCGACGACGCCTGGATGCCCTCGAGGAGCTCGACGAAGGAGTCGTCGAACTTCTCGACTCCCTCGCGCTCGAGCGTCTCGGTGACGTCGTCGTAGTCGACGCCGGCGGCGGCGAGCTGCTCGAGCAGGCGGCGGGCATCGCCGAGCCCCTCCTCGAGCGTGGGCCTGACCGAGCCGTGATCCTGGAAGGCGCGGATCGTCTCCTCCGGCATCGTGTTGACAGTGTCGGGGCCGATCAGCCCCTCGACGTACATGACGTCCGGGTAGGCAGGATTCTTCGTCGACGTCGAGGCCCACAGGCACCGTTGCGGCGTCGCACCCTTCGCCGCGAGGAACTCCCAGCGCTCGCCCGAGAAGAGCTCCTTGAAGCGCTCGTACGCCAGCTTCGCGTTGGCGATCCCGAGCCTGCCCTTGAGCCGGTCGTGCCCGCCGAGGGCGTCCAGCCGGCGGTCGGCCTCGGTGTCGACGCGCGACACGAAGAAGCTCGCCACGGACGCGACGGCCGCAGGGTCGCCGCCCCCCGCCACGAGCCGCTCGAGGCCGCGGGTGTACGCCTCGGCGACCTCGCCGTAGCGGGCGAGCGAGAAGATCAGCGTGACGTTGATCGACTTGCCCTTGGCGACCATGTCCTCGATCGCTGGCAGGCCGGGCTTCGTCGCAGGGATCTTGACGAGCAGGTTGGGGCGATCGATCAGGGCGTGCAGCCGCTTGGCCTCGGCCGTGGTCGCCTCGGTGTCGTAGGCAAGGCGAGGGTCGACCTCGATCGAGACGTAGCCGTCACGGCGGCGACCGCCGGACGGGGTCGACCCACCCCGGTCCCAAACGGGACGCAGGAGATCGCACGCGTCTCCGACGTCGCGGGCGGCGAGCCGTATGAAGATCTCCTTGGGCTCGCGGGTCTCGGCGAGGACCTCGCGAAGCTGCTCGTCGTACGCACTCCCGGCCGAGATCGCCTTCTGGAAGATCGTGGGGTTCGACGTCACCCCCACGACCGCGTCGTCTCGCATCATCCGTGCCAGCTCACCCGTCTGGAGCATGTCGCGCGAGAGGTAGTCGATCCACACGCTCTGCCCGACGTCTGCGAGCCGTTGGAGTGGGCTCATGGCCATGGTCTCTGCCTCCTGCTCGTCAGATGCGCTCGCGGCGCGCCAGGAGCGCGCGCGCGCGCACGACGACGTTGTCGGAACTGAAGCCAAGCTTCTCGAGCACGGTCGTCCCCGGAGCCGAGGCGCCGAAGCGCTCGATCGAGATCGAGTCGCCGTGCGACCCGACCCAGCGCTCCCATCCGAGCGAGACGCCCGCCTCGATCGAGAGCCGCGCATCCACTTCCAGCGGCAGCACCTCGTCGCGGTACTCGGGCGGCTGGGCGGCGAAGAGCTCCCAGCAGGGCATGGACACGACACGGACGGCAAGGCCATCCTCACGCAGCACCTTCGCCGCCTGGAGCGCGACCCACACCTCGGATCCGGTCGCCACGAGGATGAGATCGGGCGCGCCGTTTTCGTCGCAGCCGTCCCAGAGCACGTACGCGCCGCGCTCGACGCCGGAGGCGTCCGCGCACTCGGCGCGGTCGAGGACGGGCACCTCCTGGCGCGTGAGCAGGACGGCGACCGGCCCGTCGGCCCGCTCGAGCGCCACCTTCCAGGCGACGGAGGTCTCGTTCGCGTCCGCCGGCCGGATCACCCAGAGATTCGGGATCGCGCGCAGCGCCATGTAGTGCTCGACCGGCTGGTGCGTCGGGCCATCCTCGCCGAGCCCGACGGAGTCGTGCGTCCACACCCAGACCACGGGGAGGCCCATGAGCGCGGACAGCCGCACGGCCGGCCGCATGTAGTCGCTGAAGATGAGGAAGGTGGAGCCATACGGCTTCACGATGCCGCCGTGGAGCGCGAGACCGTTGACGATCGCTCCCATCGCGTGCTCCCGGATGCCGAACGCGACGTTCCTGCCTGCGTACGCGGCCGCGAAGATCCCCGCCCCGTCGAACGCGGTCCTCGTGGACTCGACGAGATCGGCCGCGCCTCCGACCATCGTCGGCGCGAACTGCTGGAACGCCGCCATGAGGGTCGAGCCGGCCGCACGGGTGGCGAGCTTCGGCTTGTCGGACGGGTCGAACTGCGGCAACGCCTCGATCCAACCGGGCTTGAGCATGCCGGTGTGCGCCTGGTCCCAGTCCTCGGCGAGATCGGGGAAGGCAGCCCGCCAGGCCTCGAACCGCGCCTGCCACGCGTCCTCGAGCTCCTGGCCTCGCTCGACCAGGCTCATGTGAGCGTAGACCTCCGGCGGCACCGCGAAATGGGCGTCGGGGTCCCACCCGAGGATCTCCTTCGTGGCCCGCACCTCCTCCTCGCCGAGAGGCGAGCCGTGCGCCTTGGCCGTGTCCTGGGCGTGCGGAGCCGGGAAGGCGATGTGGCTGCGAACGACGATGAGCGACGGGCGTCTCGACTCGCCGTGCGCGGCGTCGATGGCGGCCGCGAGAGCGTCAAGGTCGTTGGCGTCGCCGACGTGCTGGACGTGCCAGCCGTGCGCTTCGAAGCGCTTGCCCTTGTCCTCGTGGTCCCATGAGAGCGCGGTCGTCCCGTCGATCGTGATCCGGTTGTCGTCGTAGAGGACCGTGAGCTTTCCGAGCCCGAAGGCGCCGGCCAGCGAGGCGGCCTCCTGGGAGACGCCCTCCATGAGGTCACCGTCCGACGCGATGGCGTAGACGCGGTGATCGACGATCTCGTGGCCGGGGCGGTTGTAGCGTTGCGCGAGCACGCGCTCGGCCATCGCCATGCCGACGGCGTTG
>CAZCIJ010000357.1:0-3073 GCA_964498265.1 uncultured Gaiellales bacterium
TCAGTCGCGCCCGTGGTACCTCGACGCACCAGCGTAGGGCGCTCCCTGCGTCCTTTCCCGGCTTGGTTTTCGCTCCCCGGGGATCATCACCGAAATCCCCGCGCAGAGCACTAGTCCGCCTCGAGCTCGACCTCGACGGGAACGCCTCGGGCCGGAACGCCGAGCTCGAGCCCGCCCCGCTCGGCGAGGAACGGAGCGAGGTAGCGACCCACGATCTTCCCGGGCGGCCACCAGAGCGCCTCGGGCGCCACGACCGACGTCTCCCCCTGACCGCTCCTCAGCTCCGAGCGCAGGTACCGCGGCACCTCCCCCGTGATCAGGAGGCCGCGGAGAACGGGGCGGAACGGGGTCGGCGTCACCGCCGCGCCGGCCAGGTGTGCGATCGACTCGGCCACCGCGTCGGCCTGCTGCGCTGCGATACCTCCCTGCTTGACGGGGAACGCCGTCGCGTCGCCGGCGGCCCAGACGCGCTCGATCCCCATCGCGGCTCCATGAGGATCGACGGGGATGAAGCCCTCCGTGTCGTGCGGGACGCCGGGTAGCCTCGGGCCTTCGAGCCGCGGCAGCGCGACGACGCGGTCCACGTCGACGCGGTGACCCCCGGTGAGGGTGAGCTGCCCGGCCTCGAGGCCGACCGCGTATGCACCCGCGACGAGCTCGATCCCGTGCGCGTCGAGCAGCGCGGCGACGGCGTCGCTCGCGGCCTGTCCGAACACGGTCAGCGGCGCCTCCTCGGGAGTGACGAGGAGGAGCTCGACGCCGGAGCGGCGCAGCGACGAGCCAGTCATCAGCGCCAGCTCGTACATGGGAAGCGACCAGCCGGCGCCGCCCGAGATGACGAACGCGACGCGGCGCGCCGTTCCGGCGGCCACCTCCTCGAGGAGCGCCTGGAACTCCTCAAGGGCGTCCACGCCCGTGAAGGTGAGGGCCCCGGGAACCGCCGGGACCGGCCGGGCGCCGCAGGCGATCACGAGCGCATCGAACGACAGCTCGCCGGCCTGAGAGCTCACGGCGCGGCTGCGGGGCGCGTCCACGGCCTCCAGCGCTCCCCGCCGGAGGCGGGCGCCGCCCGCTTCGACGAGCTCGCCGAGGTCGAATCTCGCGGCGCGGCCCGCGCCGAACGGCTCGGCGACCGCGAGCGGCCCGTAGACGAACTCGTCCTCGGGCGCGAGCAGCTCGACGTCCACCCGATCGCTTGCGAGCTCGCGCAGCGCGAGCATCGCCTCCAGCGCGGCGACGCCGCCCCCCGCGATGAGCACGTGCAGCGGGGCGCGCGGCGCCCGGCGGGGAGGCGTCGACGTCACTCGTGCTCTGTCCGGGGAGTTCGGTGATGATCCTGGCAAGCGAAAACCAAGCCGGGGAAGGACGCAGGGAGCGCCCTACGCTGGTGCGTCGAGGTACCACGGGCGCGACTGAGGACGCGGACCGGCGCCGGTTTGCAGCAGCCGGGGCGCACCGTAATCCCCGGACAGAGCACTAGATCGCCTCCTCCTGCTGCCGACGCACCTCCGCGGCCGTCCGCTCCCGCAGCGCGCTCAGCGCGTGGGCAAGGCGGACGTCGTACGTCGCGGCGGCGAGCGTCCGATGCGCTTCTGGAAGGGCGCTCCGCTGAGCGCGACAGCGTTCGCGTGCCTCGACGAGCGGCTCGTCGTGCACCCTGCGGCCCGAATCCATCACGAGCTCGAGCAGCGGCTCGCCGGCCGGCGGCGGCGGATCCCCGAGCTCCGCAACGACGTCGTAGGCGAAGCGGCCATCCGAATGGACCCTCCAGACCTGCTTGCGACCGGGCAGCGTCGCCTTCGCCTCCGAGAGCTTGAGCGTCGGCCGGCCGTCGAACTCGACCAGCTTGTACGCCGGGGTCAGACCCTGTCCGCCGTACTCGGTGAGCTTGTACGCCATGTCCAGGTACGGCGAGTCCGCCGCGGTGCCGAGACGGCTTCCGATCCCGTAGCCGGCGATTGGAGCGCCGGCGGCCGCGAACTCCGCCAGATCGTGCTCGTCCAGGCCCCCGCTCGCAAACACGATCGCCTCCTCGAGCCCGTTCTCGTCGAGGATGGCGCGCGCGCGCCGGCTCAGCGCGAGCAGATCGCCGGAGTCGAGGCGAACGCCGGCGAGCGTGTGGCCCCGCTCGGCGAGCTCGCGGCCGACGACCGCCGCGCGCCGCACCCCCTCCTCCGTGTCGTACGTGTCGACGAGCAGCACCGCGTGGTCGGGGTACGCTCGCGCAAACGCCCGGAACGCGTCGAGCTCGGAGGCGAACGCCTCGACGTAGGAGTGCGCCATCGTGCCGGAGACCGGAATGCCGTACATCCGCCCGGCGAGCACGTCGCTCGTCGCGTCGAAGCCGGCGAGATAGCTCGAACGAGCGACACGCAGGCCCGCGCCGCCCGAATGCGTTCGGCGCAGGCTGAAGTCGACGAGCGTGCGCCCGCCCGCTGCGTCCACGCACCGTGCGGCCTTCGCCGCGATGAGCGACTGGAAGTGGACCTCGTTGAGCACCATCGTCTCCGCAAGCTGAGCCTCGAGCACGGGCCCTGTGACCTCGAGCACCGGCTCGTGGGGGAAGAACAGCGCGCCCTCGGGCATGGCGCGCACCTCGCCGGTGAAGCGGAGGCCGGCGAGGTGCTCGAGGAACGGCCGCGTAAACAGCCCCGTGTCCTCGAGCTCAGCGAGATCGCGCTCCGTGAAGGCGAGCGACTCGAGGTAGCCGAGGACGTCGGACAGGCCGGCCGCGACGAGGTAGCCCCATCCGGGCGGAAGGTGACGGACGAACAGGCTGAACGTCGCCCACCGGCCGTGCATGCCTTCGGCGAAGTAGCTCTGCGCCATCGTGAGCTGATAGAGGTCGACGAGCAGCGCGCTCGCCGCCTCCGGGCGTGGCGGGGCTTCCGGACGGTCGCTTACCGTGGGGGAACCCCTGGTTCCCCCACGGACCCCCTCCTTTCGCGCGCTCCTGAGCGTTCCAGCGGCTAGCGGAGCCGGCAGCTCGAGAGCCGCGTCCGCGGTTGCCCGTCGTTGGCTGAGCCTCCCGCCGGGCCAAGCCCGGCTCCGGCGGCGCATCCTTGCGGCCCAA
>CAZCIJ010000358.1:0-3066 GCA_964498265.1 uncultured Gaiellales bacterium
GTGTTTGCGTTTGGACCGCGGTTTGCCTTTTCAGGCGCTCCTTAGCGGTGTCGCCCAATGGCACGCCGCGCTGTATCACGAGCAACGTGTTAGGTGAGTCATCGACCGACTCATTCGAGGCGTGCGAGGGTTTGCCCCCTCGTCCGCGGGCTGAGCAGGATCCGCGCCGCCCAGGTTCCGACTGCGGGCCGACTACACTCGCATGCGCCGTGCGCGTGGCCTTCTGGTCGACTCTGGCCTCGATACTCTGGACGCACGTCGGCTACCCGATGACAGCCGGCGCGCTGGCGCGGCTGCGGCCGCGACCCGTCCGAAGGCAGGACGTTCTCCCGACGGTCAGCATGATCGTCGCTGCCTACGACGAGGAGGACGTCATCGAGCACCGGGTGCGGAACCTGCTCGAGCTCGACTATCCGGCCGAGCGGATCGAGATCGTCGTCGCCTCCGACGCCTCGACGGACGCGACGGACGAGATCGTGGAGCGTCTCGGCCGCGGCGAGCGGCGGGTGCGGCTGCTCCCCTGCCCGCGCGGCGGGAAGGTGAACGCCCAGAACCTCGCGGTGCGCAGGACGACGGGCGAGATCCTCGCCTTCTCGGACGCGAACGCCACCTGGGCACCGGACGCGCTTCGCCGGCTCGTTCGCTCGCTTGCCGATCCGGAGGTCGCGTACGTCTGCGGACAGCTGCGGCTCCTCCAGCCGGACGGGACGAACCGGGAGGGGGCGTACTGGCGCTACGAGACGTGGCTGCGAGAGCAGGAGTCGGCGCTCGGCTCCGTCACCGGGGGAAACGGCGCGATCTACGCGATGCGGCGCAGAGACTACGTCGAGGTCGACCCCCGCTTCGGCCACGACCTCGCCCTCCCGTACCTGATGGTCCAGCGCGGCCGGCGCGCCGTCTACGAGCCGGAGGCGCACGCCTTCGAGAAGCCCTCCCGCGATCTCGAGGACGAGTACCGGCGCAAGGTGCGCATGTTCGAGCACTGCTGGCTGATCCTCCTCGAGGGCCGAATGCTGAGCGACCTTCCGCCCCTCTACCGGACGCAGATCGTCTCTCATCGGGTGCTTCGCTACGGAAGCGGGCTTGCCCACGCCGTCCTGGTGCTCACGAGCATGCAGCTCGCCCGGCGCCGCGGCGTCTACCGGGCCGTGCTCGCCGTCCAGCTCGCAGGCCTCGGGCTGGCGGCCGCCGCGCGGCTACGCGCTCCCGTCCCCGGCGCCGGTCTTGCCTACTACTACCTGCTGGTGACGCAGGCGACGCTCGTGGCGCTCGTCCGGTACCTGCGCCACGGCGTGCCTGCCGTCTGGGAGAAGGCGGAAGGGACCCGGTAAGACATGGATATCTCGGACAGCTATCCAGTAGCCGTGATCACGGATATACTTCTTGTATGAAGACGACGATCGATGTCGACCGTGAGGCCGCAGAGGAGGCAGCCGCCATCCTCGGCACGAAGACGCTGAAGGACACCGTGAACGCAGCGCTGCGCGAGGTCGTGGACGCAGAGCACCGGAGGCGGCTCGCCGAGCAGGTTCGCTCGGGCACGCTGCCTGTGCCGACACCCGAGGAGTTGGCACGGCTGAGAGCTCCGAAGCTTCCCGTCGGGGCTCTCGACGACTTCCCGTTCCCTCGGCGTTGACGCTCGTCTTGCCCGACACGAGCGTCTGGGCTCGGCGGGATGAGGCATTGGTCTCTGACGAGCTGGCACATGCGATCGAGAGGAACCTGGCAACCATCGTCACGCCGATCATGCTCGAGCTCCTGCGCTCGACTCGAGACAAGCAGGAGTGGCTCACGCAGGCGCGGCAGTATGCCGCACTCCACCAGATCCGGCTCACGGCAGACATCGAACACCGGGCAGTTGTTGTCCAGGCCGCGCTCGCCGCCCGCGGCTACCACCGGGGACCTTCACCCACGGATCTCATCGCCGCGGCTGCCGCAGAGGCGGTTGGGGCGGAGCTATGGCACTGCGACCGGCACTTCGAGCTCATCGCCCAGGTGACGGGCCAGCCTATGCGGCGCCTCGGCGCTTGAGCCCCTCCGAGTGGATGCTCGTCCCGGCGTGGGTGGGCACGGTGCTGTGAGCGCCAAGCGCCTCCTCGATCTCCTCGGTGCGGGCGGCGCTCTCGTGCTGGCGAGCCCGGTGCTCCTCGTCGCCGGGCTCGCGATCTGGCTGGAGGATCGCGGTCCGGTCATCTACCGCCAGCGCAGGGTCGGACAGGACAGCGCCGAGTTCGAGCTTCTGAAGCTGCGCACGATGGTGGTCGGCGCAGAGACGCAGGGCGCGGGCTACGCGGTGAACGAGGGCGATCCGCGCATCACGCGCGCCGGCCGGATGCTGAGGCGCGTGTCGGTCGACGAGCTGCCACAGCTCTGGAACGTCGTCCGCGGCGAGATGAGCCTCGTCGGGCCGCGGCCGACGCTCGCCTACCAGGTCGAGCGGTACACGGACCACCAGCGCAGGCGCCTGGAGGTCAAGCCCGGCATAACGGGGTGGGCGCAGGTGAACGGCCGCGCCGCGCTGCCGTGGGCGGAGCGGATCGAGCTCGACGTCTGGTACGTGGAGCACGCGAGCTTGTGGCTGGACCTGAGGATCCTCGCGCGGACGCCGCTCGCACTCCTGCGCGGTACCTACAAGGGCGACACGGGCGGCTGGCGCGCCTGAGCTCAGGGAGGATGCGACTGAGGCTTTACCAAGAATGCGGCCGGAGCTTGGATCGGGATTCCCCGCCATGACGCGAGCGCGAGCAGGTGTCGGTCGCCCGAGACGATGGCGGTCGCGCGACCCGCGATGGCAGCCTCGAGGACACGGTTGTCGGCGGGATCGGCGTCGATCTCGGAGATCTTCTCGCACGCTTCGACCAACTGAGCGAGCCGGATGACTTGCTCGACGGCCTGTTCTGCCTGCTCGGGCTTCCACCCGAACTTCTGCGCGAGCACTCGCCCAAGCTCGGCCAGCAGCGTCCGCGAGGTTACGAGCTCGATTCGCCCCTCCAGCGCGAGTCGATAGAAGGCCTCGGGGGCGCCTCCCGGGAAGATGAGTGCCGACACCAAGACGTTGGTGTCGGC
>CAZCIJ010000359.1:0-3038 GCA_964498265.1 uncultured Gaiellales bacterium
AACCTGACCACGATCCTGCTGATCGTCCCGGTCACCTTCCTGCTCGCCGACGTGCTGCGCGTCTCGCCGATCCCGCTCATCCTCGCGGAGATCCTGGCCTCGAACATCGGCGGCACGGCGACGCTGATCGGCGACCCGCCGAACATCCTGATCGGCACGGCGGTCCCGGAGCTCTCGTTCCTCGACTTCATCGTGAACCTCGCGCCCGTCTCAATCTTCACGCTCCTCGTCGTGACCGTTGGCCTCTACTTCGTCTTCCGAGGCAGGTTGGTCGTCGCACCCGAGCGCGCGGCCGAGATCGCGCGGCTCGACCCGGCACGAGACCTGCGGGAAGGGCGCTACGTCGGTCGGTCGGTCATCGTGCTCGTCGGCACGATCATCGCCTTCTTCCTCCACAACCTGCTCGGCGTCGAGCCCTTCGTCGTCGCCCTTGTCGGCGCGACGATCCTGCTTCTCATCTCAGTCGACGACATGGAGGACGCTCTGTCCCGGGTCGACTGGACGACGCTGTTCTTCTTTCTCGGGCTCTTCGTGATGGTCGGTGGCCTCGAGGAGCAGGGCGTTCTCGAGGACGTCGCCGACTTCCTCGCCGAGATCACTGACGGCAGCAGCGTCGCCGAAGCGATGGCGATCCTCGGCGGCTCCGCAGTCGGGTCCGCGCTCGTCGACAACATCCCGTTCACGGCGGCGATGATCCCCGTCGTCGACCAGCTTCAGGCTCCGAACGAGGCGTTCGACGACACGAACTGGTGGGCCCTCTCGCTAGGCGCGTGCTTCGGAGGAAACGCGACGATGATCGCGGCCGCGGCGAACGTGGCGGCGACCGGCGTGCTCGCCCGCAGCGGCCACAGGATCTCGTTCTCCCGCTTCCTGGCAGTGGGCGGGCCGGTGACGCTCGTCTCCCTCGCGATCGCTGCGGTCTATCTGCTTCTCTTTCAGCTGTGAGCCTTCTGCGAGACCTCGAGCTCGAGCCGTCGGACGCCTGGGTAGAGCGCTCCGCCACCTTCCGCGAGGCGACGGAGCGTTTGGTCGAGAGCGGCCTGCCCGACATCGCAGTGCTCGACGAGGAGCATCACGTCCTTGGCTTCTTCGGCGAGAACGAGCTGCTCCAGGGGGTCTTTCCTCGGTATCTGGGCGAGCTCCGGCATACGGCCTTCACGCAGGACGACCTCGGTTGGCTCGCGCACCATCTCGGTGAGGTCGGCGAGGAGCCGGTCGAGGGCTACCTGCACGAGCCCGTGATCGTCGATCGAGAGGCGAGCGCGACCCACGCCGCGGAGCTTCTCCTGCACTCCGACGTGACGGCCCTCGCGGTCGCCGAGGACGGCAGGTTCGTCGGCATGCTCGGCCAGCGCGACTTCTGCCGCGCGCTCCTCCGTCGCTGCCAGCAGGTCGGGCGCTAGACGATTGATCGATGAATCGATCGAACGTCTAGCTCTCGGAGCCGCTCGGCTCGGGGTCGACGAGCAGGTGGTCGACGCCCAGCACGCGCAGCCTCGCGGCAAGACGATCGTGCGCGAGGAGGGCGACGGCGCCGCGCACGGGCGCGAGCCGCCGCTCGAGCGCGCGAACCGTCGCGATGACGCTTGCGTCGAGGAACGTGACCTCGCGCAGATCGAGGACGAGACGATGCGGCCGGCGCGCCGCCAGGTCGATGAGCCCGTCGCGCCAGTCACGCGCTGCAGCGCCCGTCAGGACGCCCTTGAACACGGCCCGAAGCTCGGCGGGGCGCTCGGGGAACGTCGGCGAGCTGACAGTCATGACCGCCCTCCCGAAAGCGTCGGATCGATGAACAGCGTGTTTAGCACCACCGTCTGATGATCATCGCGCCACCTGTGCGCCGAGTGAGCGCCGCGTGAAGATACGCTCACGCGGGTCCGGGCGCGCATGCGCGCAGCTCCGAAGCGACGGTCGTCGTCACCGGGATGTCAGCAGACGACCCGTACTCTGGCGACGGCCGCTCGCTTCCCGGGCACCTTGATGCTCACCTGGTAGGTGCCTTTCGGAAGCCTCAGCGCGTTCTGGAGGTAGAAGCGCTGCACGCGCCGCTTGCGGCCGAACTCCCAGGGCTTCTCGATCGCACGCACGAGCGCCTTGTTGCGCCGCCACACGCGTCTGACCTCCATCCCCGGGCGGATGCCGGTGAACGCCGCGTAGACGAAGAGGCGCCGCCTGCACTGACGGATCCTGATCGTGCCGCCGGGCTCCACCAGATTGGCGACGCTCGTGTTCCCCCTCAAGGAGAACCCGAGGATCTCGACGTTCCTCGGCGGCGCCGCGGCGGCCTGAGGCGCGCTGAGGCCGGCTGCGGCGAGCACCGACAGCCCGACGGTCAGGCTCAGGGCAAAGGCGTGGCGGGTTCTTGCGCGACGCATCGCACGTCAGCTTGCGACGCAACCTTGAGGAGACCGTAAGGAATCTGTTTCGCCGGTTTGAGGAACGCCCTTGTGTGAGCCGATCTTCACCGAACGGTCACCAGCCGCTCGCATCAGGCGGCGGCCGTCTGGACGTCGGCGACGAGAGCGCGCGCGACCGCCGAGAAGACGTCGCCGCCGTCCCAGGCGTAGTCGGACGTGAACTCGGCGGCGCCGTTGACCTCGAGCGCGACGAATCCGCCCTCCCGCCGGGGGAGCAGGTCGACCGCCACGAGGTCGCCACCGATCGCCTCGGCCGCATCGATCGCGAGCGCGCACGCCTCGTCGGGCGGGTTGACCCGGCGCCGCGTCCCTCCGAGAGCGACGTTCGTCCGCCATTCGCCCGGGGCCGCCCGGCGCTCGACGGCGCCGACCACGGAGCCGCGCGCGACGAGGATCCGGAGGTCCCGGCCGCCGTGCGGAACGAGCTCCTGGGCGAGGACGCCCTGGCGCGAGAACCACCGGCGGTGCCCGAGACGCTGGAGCGCGCGCTGCAGGTCGCTGTGCGTCTCGCAGAGGACGACGTCCTCGCCCCAGCTTCCGAAGCGCGGCTTCAGCACGAACGGCAGATCGAGCTGGGGCTTGTCGCTGCCGTCGAGATGGACCGTCAGTGGATGCGGGATG
>CAZCIJ010000360.1:0-2980 GCA_964498265.1 uncultured Gaiellales bacterium
TACGGCAGCTCGAGCGGGAGCTCGGGAAGATCCTGCGCAAGACGGCAACGCGTATCGCCGAGGACAAGCTCACGCCTCCGGTGGCGATCGACCTCGACGTGGTCCGCGACGCGCTCGGCCGCCAGAAGTACTTCCAGGAGGCCGCCGAGCGCACCGCGACGCCGGGGGTGGCGACGGGGCTGTCGGTGACCGGAGCCGGCGGCGACGTGCTGTTCATCGAGGCGACGGTCATGGACGGCGGCAGCGACCTCGTTCTCACGGGGCAGCTCGGCGACGTCATGAAGGAGTCCGCGCGCATCGCGCTTTCGTACGTCCGCGCGCATGCGCTTGAGCTCGGAATCGACGAGTCGGTCTTCGAGGACAGGACGTTCCACCTCCACGTCCCCGCGGGAGCGATCCCGAAGGACGGCCCGAGCGCAGGCATCACGATGGCGACCGCGCTCGCGTCGCTCCTCTCGGGCCGGCCGGTGAAGCACACCGTCGGTATGACCGGCGAGGTGACGCTGCAGGGGCGCGTCCTTCCGATCGGAGGCGTCAAGCAGAAGGTGCTCGCCGCCCATGCGGCCGGGCTCACGGACGTGATCCTCCCGGAGCGCAACCGGGCCGACCTCGACGACGTACCCGAGAAGGTGCGCAGCGAGATGTCGTTCCATCCGGTCATGAACCTCGGCGAGGTGCTCGAGCTGGCGCTCGAGCCGGCGCCTGCACCGGCGGGCGTCGGGGTGTAGAGAGGTCGGAGCAGGCGCCGGGTCAGGGCTCGCCGATGCGCTGCCGCAAGTGCGCACCAGTCCCCGAGGAGGTCCGCCGTGCGGCGGACCTCCTCGAGCGGCGCTGGCTCATCTCGATCGTCTACGCAGCGCAGGAAGGGGCGCAGCGCTTCAACGAGTTCCGCTACGCCCTTGGCGACAGGATCCCTCCGCGCACGCTGGCTGCTCGCCTGGTCGAGCTGGAGGAAGCGGGGATCTTGCGACGCACCGTCGTGGACGCCCGGCCTCCGCGCGTCGAGTACAGGCTGACCGAGGAAGGGCGGCGGCTCAAGGCGGTCATCGACGCGCTGCGCTCGTGGGCGAACGCCTCGCCTGCAGGCGCGCGCGATACGCGGTGAAACAGTGAGGCGCCCGCACGCGCCCACCGCTCCCTCCCCCCGGGCGTCGCTGTGCTTCGCGGTTCGCGGCCGCGACCTCCTCGTCGCCGAGGGCGCCGGCGCGCCTCGGGTGCCGAGCCTCGGTGAGGTGGAGCCGCTCGGTCTCGGATCCGGGCTCCTGCACGTCGGGGTCTTCGACGGCGTCGAGTGCGTCGCCGTGCCGCTCCCGGACGAGACGGAAGCGCCGGGCGGGATGACCTTCCAGGCGTTGCGGCCGCTCGCCGCCCTGCTGCCGCGGAGCCTCTTCGGCGTCGCGGGCCGGGCCGTCCAGATCGTCGAGTGGGACGAGACGCACCGCTTCTGCGGCCGCTGCGGCACTCCGACGGAGCCTGCACCGAACGAGCGCGCCAAGCGGTGCCCCGCCTGCCGGCTTGCGGCCTTCCCGCGCGTCTCGCCCGCTGTGATCGTTCGCGTCGCTCGCCGCGACGAGATCTTGCTCGCCCGAAACCGTCGCTTTCCCGAGCCGATCTACAGCGTGGTCGCGGGCTTCGTCGACCCCGGCGAGTCGCTCGAGGAAGCGGTCGCGCGCGAGGTGCGCGAGGAATCGGGTGTCGAGGTGCGGCGGATTCGCTACTTCGGAAGCCAGCCGTGGCCGTTCCCGCACTCGCTGATGGTGGGCTTCACGGCCGAGCATGCGGGCGGCGAGATCCGGGTCGACGGCGACGAGATCGTCGATGCGGCCTGGTTCCGGGCGGACGCCCTCCCGCGGATCCCGCCCTCGTTCTCGATCGCCCGCCGGCTGATCGACGACTGGGCCCGGTCGGCAGGCTAGATGATTGATGTGAAATACCCGCACGCCTGGCTGGGGGCGTGCACACGGCGAATCGCGCCCGCCTCGATCGGCACCAAGGCGATCAAGCCTCGCCACCGATCGAGTCGACCACGCTCCTTGGTGCACGCCCTCCCCAGACGCACGCCCATTTCACATCAAGCCGCTAGGCCAGCTGGATCACGATGAGGACGAGCGCGGCCAGCCACGCGGCCACGAGGCCGCCGACGAGCAAGACCAGGGGACCGAGCGACCGCCGCTGTCCTCGCTGCGGAGTCGGCGACGCTTCCACGGCGCCGGGATTCGCCGGCCTGTCGGACGTTCCTTCTGCGGCGCGCGGCCGCGCCTTTTAGCGGCCGTCTGAGAAGCCAGCGCCGACCGCGGCGACGAGCAGCGCGAACGTGACGAGGACGATGAGCACGCGACCCCGGGTCATCTGGTCACCTCCCTTCTCGCGGAGGGGTTGCCGACCTTCAAACGAGCGTGCGGACCCGCACGGGTTAGAACCTGAAGTCCTGGAGCGCTTCTGCGGCGCGGCGGTAGAGCCGCGCGGCGGCGCGATCGTCGCCGCGTCTGGAGGCGAGATCGCCCTGAGCCATCCACGCCGCGGCGCGGTGGCTCTCGGACGACAGCTGCTCGAACGTCCGCTCGGCACGGGCAAACGCCTCCTCCGCCTCGTCCAGCCGGCCCTGCTCGAGCAGCGCCCGCCCGAGGACGAGCTCGGCGTTGCCGATCTCGTCGATGAAGTCGAGCCTTCCGTCGAGCAGCGACAACGCCTGCCGGGCCTGCTCCTCGGCGAGCTCGATCCTGCCCGTTCGGAGGTGCACCTGGGCGAGCGACGAGATCGCCTGCGCGGCGTCGGCGTCGTTGCCGAGCTCGAGCGCCGTGGCGAATGCCTGCTTCAGCAGCTCGCTGGCCTCGTCGGGCCTGCCGAGCAGGAAGGTCAGGCCCCCGAGGTTGTTCAGCAAGCGACCGATGCTCTGCTCGTCGGCGACCTCCTCGTAGAGCGCCTTCGCGCGCTCGGCGTACGAGCGCGCGAGCACCCATTGACCCTGGCGCTCGGCGAC
>CAZCIJ010000361.1:0-2979 GCA_964498265.1 uncultured Gaiellales bacterium
CGCGAAGCGGCCCCGTGTATGGAGACGATTGATCGAGTTATCGATCAATCGTCTACGGCTGCGGCTTGCCGGGGTCGTCGCCGGGGCCCTCGCCGGAGACGACGGCAACCTCGCCGCCGAACGTGCCCAGGTCGCGAGGATCCACCTTGCGGGCCGGCATGAGCCAGCCGAGGATGCCCTTGCGGACACGGTACTCGATGACGTGGCCGTGCTCGTCGACGAGCACTCCTGCGACCTTGCCGAGATCCATGCCCTGGCTCGTCAGGACGGGGTGGCGGCGGAAGTCCTGGTCTCGCTGCAGAAGGCGCAGGGCTTCGTCGTCGCGCGCGGCGATCAGCAAGCAGTCGAGGTTGTCGACCGCGAGCGCGTCCGTGTCGAAAGAGCTGACCTTCCCAGCCGGGACGACGACGGACGTGTCGGGCAGCGCGCCCCGCGCGAGGACGAGGTACGCGATCCGATGTGCCTCGGGATCGAGCGCGATGTCCTCCGGCCGGCCGAGCCGGCGGCCCTCGGCGACCGTGATGACCTCACGCTTGAGGATCCGCGAGATCTTGCTAGGCATGGCTCGCCTCCTAGACGGGTAGTCGATCCTATTCTTGACGATCGGTCAAGCCCAGGGTCCGGTCTGTCATCGTGGCGCCGCCGCCTCGAGGCGCTCGAGAGGGGACGGCTCGCCGCGCGCCCGGCGGCGCGCCGCCGCAATGTGCTCGCTGCCGATGACCGCCGCGAGCACTGCGAAGAGGAGGCCGGCCAGGGCCAGCGCGGGCAGGACGGCTCCGATCGCGCCGGCGGCAGCGCAGCCGGCAGCTCCGGCGAGGCGCTTGCCGCTGATGCTGCCGGCCATGCGCAGCCGGAAGAGGACGTGCGCGAGCAGGTAGAGCGCCGGCCCGCCGGCGACGACGGCGAGTTCTCCGGCCGGGAGGCGCTCGTCCGGATGGGCGATAACGAGCTCGTCGCCGACGGCGGAGAGGATGATGCCGGCGACCATCGCCACGTGGAGGTACGTGTAGGCGTCGCGCGCGAGCCGGGTTCGGTCGGGCGAGAGCTCGAGCCGTCGCTGGGCGATCCTGGCGACGTAGTTGAAGTACAGCCACCAGAAGGCGGCGGTGATGAGGAAGGCGAGCGCGAACGCGACGACGCGGGCCGTGTCCAGGTCGAGGTCGGCCGTGGTGGCGCCGGTGACGACGATCGTCTCGCCGAGCGCGATGATCATGAAGAGCTGGAAGCGCTCGGCGAAGTGGGCCGTCTCGACCTCCCAGGTGCTGGCGGCCAGGGCGGGCCTGCCCGGCACCCAGTACAGGACGAGCGGCGCCACGTAGTCCAGCGTGAGCGCCGCCAGCCAGAGCGCGACGCGTTCCGAGCCGTCGGCGAAGCCGCCGAGAATCCAGAGGACGCCCGCAGCAGCGAACCACGTGAGGATCCGCCCCGCCCGCTCGCGCTCGATCGTCCCGCGCTGCGCGGACCCGAAGGTGAGGAAGAGGTGCCGGCCGACCTGAATCGTGACGTAGGCGCAGGCGAACAGGAGCGCCCGCTCGCCGAAGGCCTCGGGGATGGCGATGGCCATGACGAGGCTGGCGAGCATCACCCCGATCAGGACGGTGCGCACGACGATCGAGTCGGGGTCGAGCTCGTTCGTGACCCAGGTCGTGTAGTTCCACGCCCACCACACGACGAGCAGCACGAGCAGCGCCTGCCCGGCGCCCTCCCACGAGAGGTTGTCGAGCAGCAGGTGCGAGACCTGCGTGATCGCGAACACGAACACGAGGTCGTAGAACAGCTCGAGCATCGACACGCGCTGCTCCGTCCCGGGCACCCGCGGACGCTGAAACCGGCCCATCGCTGTTACATGCTCGTGGTTGCCGTCGGTGACGAGGACGATCTGACCTGCGAGCACGGCCGTCGTCCGTTCGAAGGGCCGGCGGGCAGCCGAGCGCGCGAGTCCGGAGGCGTAGGCTGCCCGCGTGAGCGGCTGGGAGGAGCACGTGGCGCGCGAGGAGCGTCGCTACCGGGACGGCATGGAGCGCGTCCCTGAAGATCCCGACGCGCGACAGAAGCAGCTGACGCGAGTCGCGAACGCCGCCTGCGGAGCTGGGCTCGCGTACCTGATGGACCAGCGTGCCGAAGAAGCCCGCCACTGGTTCGTGCTCGCGGCCGAGCGCTACCGCGAGAGCTTCGCCCACGCGCCGCCCGAGAGCTTCGGGCGCCTGATCGGGGTCGTGAAGATGCGGCTGCTCGCGGGCGACGAGCGCGGCGCCGCCGGCGATGCTCGCTGGGCGCTCGAGCACGTTCCGCCGGAGGCGCGGTCTCCGATCGGCCGCTACGCCGCGTGCCTCGCTGCGCTCGTACTGCGCCGCGACCGGGCAGCGGCCGAGCTCGCACACAGCCTCCAAAGCGAGTCGCCTGACGCCTTTCCACGTCCCGTCGCCGACGCGCTCGCCGGCCTGGCGACCGGCGACGGCGACCTGTACGCGGCCGGTCTCTCGGGCACGCTGCGGTCGTTCGAGATGCGAGAGGCCTACCTCGAGGACGTCACGGTCGCCGACACGGTGCTCGCGCTCGAGGCGCTGGCAGAGCCGCGGGGGCTCGCGAGGCGCCCGCACTCGAGAGTGCTCCCGGCGCGGAGCTCCGGCTGAGCTCGACTGTGCTCCCGCCTACGGAGCGGGCGCTCCCTTCGACTGCCAGAACTCGTTCAGCGCCTGCTGGGTGGGGATGAACCAGACGAAGTTGCCGATGACCGGCAGCAGGAGCCAGAGGCCCCAGAGCGGGGTGTGCGGCGACTCCCGTCCGTCCTCCTCGTAGAGAGGCTTGAGCTCGCTCCAGATGAGGACGCCGATGATCGCGCTGGCGACCCAGCCGATGAACACGCACACGATGTAGACGACGAGGCCGAGCGCGCCTCCGAGGCCCGTGCCGCGGTATCGCTGCATCTCGTCGTAGGTGCGGTACGTCCAGAAGAACGTGTAGATCCCGAGGGTCAGG
>CAZCIJ010000362.1:0-912 GCA_964498265.1 uncultured Gaiellales bacterium
GCACGCGTCGCCTTCCTGGGCCCCCCCGGCACGTTCACCGAGGAGGCGCTCCTGTCCGAGAACGAGCTCGACCCATCCGAGCTCTTGCCGCGCGCGACGATCCCCGAGGTGATCTCGGCGGTCGAGGAGGGTGAGGCGGAGCAGGGAATCGTCCCCATCGAGAACTCCATCGAGGGCTCGATCACGATCACGCTCGACGCGCTCGCGTTCGAGAGCGACCTCCTGATCCAGCGGGAGCTCGTCCGCCCGATCTCGCTGAACCTCATCGTGCGACCCGGAACCCGTCTCGCGGACGTCCGTACGGTCGTCTCGCTGCCGTACGCCAGCGGACAGTGCCGCCAGTGGCTCCGCCGCGCCCTTCCCGCCGCGCAGCTCGAGGCCGCGAACTCGACCGCAGGCGCGGTGGAGCGCGTCGCTCGCTCACGCGCCAGGGGCCTCGCGGCGATCGGCACGCACCTCGCGGCCGAGCTCAACCGGCTCGCGGTCATCGCGGAGGAGATCGAGGACTACCCGGAGAACGCGACGAGGTTCGTCCTCCTCGGGCGCGGGATCCCACCCAGGACGGGTCACGACAAGACGACGGTCGTCTGCTTCCAGCGCGAGAACCGGCCTGGCTCCCTGATCAGCATCCTCCAGGAGTTCGCGGCCCGGGCGATCAACCTCACGAGGCTCGAGTCCCGCCCCACCAAGGCGGGCCTCGGCGACTACTGCTTCGTGATCGACTGCGAGGGGCACGTCGCGGACGAGCTCGTGGCGGACGCGCTCCGCAACCTCCATGCGAAGCAGGGCGGCGTCAAGTTCCTCGGCTCGTACCCTGCGGCGACAGGCGACGACGCAGGGCGAGCGCGTCGCTTCGCGGCGGGAAGGGCGTGGCAAGAGGCGTCCCGCTGGGTCGAGGAGCTGCGCGGCCTG
>CAZCIJ010000362.1:922-2960 GCA_964498265.1 uncultured Gaiellales bacterium
TGAGCCCACCGCACCGCCGGCGGCTGCTACGCGCGCAAGGCTCGAGGAAGCTCGTCGCGCGAGGCGACGCCGAGCTCCCGGTAGGTGTGCGTGAGATGCACGTCGACGGTGCACAAGACGACGAAGAGCGCCTGCGCCGTAACGGAAGCGCCACGTCAGCGATAGGGGGTCTGACCCCGGGGTCAGACCCCTGGAGCGTGCTTTCCCGGCTCCCAGTCGCCGAGGAGCCCGCGACCGGCGTCGAGCGGGATCTGCTCGAGGTCGGTCGCCAGCGAGTCGTTCCAGCGATTCAGGAAGCCGAAGAGCGAGATGACGGCGAGGATCTCGACGATCTCCCCGTCGTTCCAGTGGCGACGCAGGTCTGCGACGTGCTCGTCGGTGACCGCGTTCGGGACGGTTGCGGCGGCCTGGGCGAAGCGCAGCGCGACGCGCTCGGCGTCCGAGAAGAGCGGGCTCTCCTCGAACTCCCAGACGGCTGCGATCTTCTCGTCGGGGACGCCGCGCATACGCGCATCCACGGCCTCGTGCGCCTGGCAGTAGCGGCAGCCGGTCGCCCGCGAGGAGACGATCGCGAGCAGCGGCTTGAGCCCGACCGGGACCGTGCCGGTGCGCCAGATTCGAGTGATCAGCTCGGAGAGCGCGCGCAGGATCTCAGGACGCCTGGCCATCGTGTAGAGGCTGTTCGGGACGAAGCTCAGCGTCTCGTCGTAGAGGCGAAACAGCTCCTCGAGCTCAGGCAGGTCCTCGCGGGAGAGGGGCTGGACACGGGCCACAGGTCTCCTTTCCTCGTTCGCCGACGGAACATAGAGTCTCTGCGGGGGCTGATCGAGGGTGACGGAGGAGACGCGCGAGACGTTCGCGAACCTGCCCACCTGGGCGATCGCGCTCTGGTACTTCCTGATCGCCCTCTCGATCTGCGTGTTCGCATGGGGCGTCGCCCGCCTCGTGCGGAAGTACCGGCAGGGGCGCGGCTCAGCGCGGCCACAGCGTCCCGCGGTCCAGCTCGCGCGCACGGCGAAGGTGGTCTTCAGCCACTCGTGGATCCGCCGTCGCGACCCGCTGTCCGGCTTCGCGCACCTCTTCGTCTTCTACGGGTTCCTCGTGCTCTTCGTGGGCACTGCGATCCTCGCGGTCCAGGACGACATCGCCGGTCCGCTCGGGTTCGACTTCTGGACGGGCTGGTTCTACAAGGGCTACTCGCTCTTCCTCGACGTCTTCGGAGCAGCGCTCGTAATCGGCGCCGCGATCTTCGCCGTCAAGCGAGGGATGCTCCGCCCGTTCCGCCTCTCCTACTGGCGGCCGGACCGCGAGGCCGGGGAGCCCGGCTGGGACCGCTCGCGCTACGTTCGCGGCGATTGGCTCTTCCTCGGGTTGCTCTTCTTCCTCGCCCTGACCGGCTTCCTGCTCGAGGCGTTCCGCATCGCCGAGACGGATCCGCCGTTCGAGACGTGGTCGCCGATCGGATGGATCGTCGGCCAGGGCTTCATCGACGCCGGGCTCTCCGCGGGCGGGGCCCAGGATGCCCACCTCGCCACGTGGTGGGTGCACGGCCTCGTCGCGCTCGGGTTCGTGGCCGCGATCCCGTACACGAAGGCGGTGCACATGATCGCCGGGCCGGCCGGGATCGCGCTCGAGGACGAGCAGGTCGGACGGCGGCTCGAGGCGATCCCCGGCGATGCGCAGTCGAAGGACGTCGGGTACCAGGTCATCACGCAGCTCGCCCCGCGCCACCTGGTCGATCTCGACGCCTGCACGAAGTGCGGCAAGTGCCACGCCGCCTGCCCTGCGACCGCCTCGGGCTACCCGCTCTCGCCGCGGGACCTGATCCTCGACCTGCGCGAGTACGCGGAGGGATCGCTCGGGATCCGCAACAGCCTGGGCGTCGAGCCGCTCTTCGACCCGACCCAGTCGGTGCTCGGCGACCCCATCCGGCCGGAGACGCTCTGGTCGTGCATGCAGTGCATGGCCTGCGTCGAGATCTGTCCGGTCGGCATCGAGCACGTGCCGGTCATCGTGGAGATGCGCCGCGGTCTCGTCG
>CAZCIJ010000363.1:0-2960 GCA_964498265.1 uncultured Gaiellales bacterium
ATAAGCTCGGAGTCGGCAGCCTCCTTGAGGACGTAGCCGGCCGCGCCCCCGGCGAACGCCTCGCGCACGTACACCGGGTCGTCCTGCATCGAGAGCACGAGGACGCGCGCCCCCGGGGCGGCGGCCTGGATCTGGGGGAGAGCGTCGATGCCCGTCCCTCCCGGGAGGACGACGTCGAGCAGCACGATGTCCGGCCGTTCCCGCCGCGCCTCGCGGACGGCTTCCTCCGCGCTGCCGGCCTCGCCCGCACATTCGATGCCGTCCTCGCGCTCGAGCAGCAGGCGCATCCCGGAGCGCACGACCGCATGGTCGTCGACGATGAGGACGCGGATCACGGGGCCGTGGCAGGGAGGAGGGGGTTCGTGGGGGAACCAGGGGTTCCCCCACGGGGGGCGGCATGGTCGTCGACGATGAGGACGCGGATCACGGAACGCCGCCGAGGATGGGTTTCGCGGGAGAACTGGCAGCCCTCCGAGGGCACGCGGCGCGTCGTCGACCTCGGGCGAAGCGGCGGAGGATCACGGGATGCGGACCTCGGCGACGACCGTCGTCCCCAACCCCTCGGAGCTCTCCACCGTGAGCGAGCCGTCGAGGAGCGCAAGGCGCTCGCGCATCCCCAGCAGCCCGAGACCCTCCGTGGATGTGACCTCGGGCTGGAACCCGACGCCGTCGTCCTCGACGATGGCCATGACCAGGGGGCCCCGCTGCCGTAGCACGATGCTCACCGAGCGCGCGCGCGCGTGCCTCATCACGTTCGTGAGCGCCTCCTGCACGATGCGGTAGAGAGCGGTCTCGATCTCGGTGGGCAGCCGCTCGCGGACGGGCGCCTCGAGGTGCACGGTCATCCCCGTCTGCTCCTCGAACGCTTCCGTGAGGCGCTCGACGGCGGGGATGAGCCCGAAGTCGTCGAGCGCTTTCGGCCGGAGCTCGACGGCGAGCCGGCGCACGTCGTGGAGGGTCGTCACGGCGAGGTCGCGCAACGCGGCGACCGCCGCGCCGCGCTCCTCCTCCGTGGCCGCCGCCTCGACCGTGCGCAAGCCGAGGAGGATCGACGTGAGCGCCTGGCCGGTCTCGTCGTGGAGCTCGCGCGCGAGGCGCTTGCGCTCGAGCTCCTGGGCCCCCACGATCCGGTGGAGCGCGTTGCGGCGGACACGCTGGGAGAGGTCGACGGCGATGCCGGCGCGAACGGCGAACGTCTCGGCGATGCGGAGATCCTCCTCGGTGAAGCGGAGGTCGCGACCCTCGCCGCCGACGCGGTCGTGCGCAGCGATCACGCCGATCGGCCGGTCGCCTGCCAGGAGCGGCACGAAGAGCCCCGTCGTCGGCGACGGGAGGTGGCTCAGCTCATCGATTCGACGCGAGGTCTCGCGATCGATCTCCAGGTCGTCGAGCACGGAGTCGACCCGCTCGGAGCGGCGCCGATCGAGGACGCGGCCGCTCTTCGAGGCCGCGCGCGCAATGACGAGGCCCGGCAGCTCGGAGACGCCTTCGCGGTCGGAGGCGGCCTCGATCCGGAGATCGCCGTCGGTCGTGAGCAGCGCGATGAAGACGAAGCGGGCCGCGAGGAGCTCGCGGAGCCGGATCGCGATGAGGTTCAGGACCGTGCCGAGGTCGATCTCGCCGGCGAGCGCGTTGCCGATCTCCGTCATCGTCTCGAGCTGGTGGGCCCACCGTCGCGCCGACTCGTAGAGCCGGGCGTTCTCGATCGCCACGGCCGCCTGCGAGGCGAGGAGCCGCACGAGCTCCTCGTCCTCTTCGGTGAAGCTGTCACCACCCGCTTTCTCGGTGAGGTAGAGGTTGCCGTAGGCGACGCTGCGCAGCGTGACCGGGACGCCCAGGAAGGTCTTCATCGGCGGATGGCCTGGCGGGAAGCCGACCGAGCGCGGATCCTGGGTCAGGTCGTCGAGCCGGAGGGAACGGGTCTCGCGGATGAGCACGCCGAGGACCCCGCGGCCCACGGGAAGATCCCCGATCTCCGCGATCTGGTCCTCGGTGAGCCCCGTCGTGATGAACCGCTCGAGGCTCGTGCCCGAGCGGTCGATCACGCCGAGCGCCGCGTACCGGGCGCCGGTGAGAGCCGCCGCGGTCTCGACGAGCCGGCGCAGGACGGCGTCGAGCGAGAGCTCCGACGTCAGTGCGATGCCGGCCTCGATCAGGCGGCGAAGCTGCGTCTCGTGCGTCACCACGCGGCATCGTCCTCCCGTGTCCCTCGCGCTCCTGGACAGCCTACCGCGGGCGAGTCGAGCAGGGTGCTGCCCCCGGACGGGGCACGCGCTACTGGCGGTTGCGCGGGGCGAGCATCCGTCCGAGGCGGTCGGCGATCTCGTGCGTCAGCCCCAGTCCCGTCGCGCTCGTCACGAGCACCCTCTCGCCGCTGCGCGGCTCGATCACGAGCGAGGAGCGGCCGTCGATGCGCTCGTCGTGGGCGCGTCCGAAGTGCACCGACGCGATCTCCCCGTACGCCAGCTCGAACGTCTCGGGGATCCCGAGGCGGCTGGCGCCCTGAAGCCGAAGGCGCTCGTCCTCGAACTCGAGTTCGCCGGCGAACACCTGGGGATCGGCTTCTCGCCAGAGGACGGCGTACCCGCCGGACATAACCGAATGGTCACAGAGGGCGCCCCCAACCGCATCGGGAGCAGTGCTGATTCGGACTTCGGGAAAACCCTGAGCGGTCTCGAAGCTAGCCGCTCAGCAGGCGCCGCAGCACGAACGGGAGGATTCCGCCGTGGCGCAGGTACTCGCGCGCGCGGGGCGTGTCGAGCCGGACGCGCGCCTGGAAGGGCACGGAGTCGCCCCCGTCGCTCGTGGCGACGACCCCGACCTCGCGGGCGGCTCCACCATCGAGGCCGACGATGTCGAAGCGCTCGCGGCCGGTGAGCCCGAGGCCTGCAGCCGACTCGCCGGGCATGAACTCGAGCGGGAGGACCCCCATCATGAGGAGGTTCTACCGTTGGATGCGC
>CAZCIJ010000364.1:0-2957 GCA_964498265.1 uncultured Gaiellales bacterium
ATCGCGGGCAGGATATGCCGCACGTCGATGTCGCGATTCATCGCGCCGAGGGCCTCGTACGCGCCCGGGCTCGCGGCGCTGCGGTTGTAGTCGACGAACCGCCCAAGCTCCTCGTCGCTGTACTTCCCAAACCACCGCATCGCGTCCACGGCCTCCTCGCGCGTCCGGAACAGGCGCTGAAGGCCCTCGCGAAACGCGAGCTCTTGCTGGTCGGTCCACCCGACCGGGTAGTCAGGCGCCCAGAGCATGCGTGCGTACCCTCCCACCAGCACGAGCGCCGTCGTCCGCTCCGGATACGTCGCGGCGAACAAGATGCTCATCGGCGCGCCCTCCGAGATACCCATGATCGCGGCCCGCTCCGACCGGGCAGCGTCCATCACCGCCCGGACGTCGTCCATGCGCGTCTCCAGGCTCGGCGCACCGGCGACCCGGTCCGACATCCCCGTGCCGCGCTTGTCGAACACGATCAGTCGGGACATCGAAGCGAGCCGGCTCATGATCGTCGCGAAAGGATGCGTCGACCATCCCAGCTCGACGTGGGACACGTAGCCGGGCACGAGCACGAGATCGAAGGGCCCGTCGCCTGCGACCTGGTAGGCGATGCTCACGTCCCCGCTGCGCGCGTAGCGCGTCTCGTGGGCGGGGACCTCTGCGGCCGCGAGGGAACCCGCCGCCGCGTGCCCGCTCGACGTCGCGCGCTCGGCACGGGACGCGGCGAGATCGAGCTCCGGATCCTGGCGCAGGATCCGCCGCTCGAGCTCCTTGAGCTGCGCCGAGGGCTCCATACCGAGCTGCTCGTCGAGCAGCCGACGGAACTGCTGGTAGGCGGCGAGCGCATCGGCGTGGCGGCCGCAGCGGTAGAGCGCAAGGAGCTGCTGGGTACGTAGGCGCTCGCGCAGCGGGTGGTGGGCGACAAGCGGCTCCAGCTGGACGACGACGTCCGCGTGGTGTCCGAGCGCAAGCTCGGCGTCGATCCGCTCCTCGAGCGCTTGGAGACGAAGCTCCTCGAGGCGTGCCCCTTCCGGCCGGGCGAACGGCTCTGCGAACTCGGCTAGGGCCGGGCCGCGCCACAGGTCGAGCGCCTCGCGCAGGAGCGTGGCTGCGCCGGCGGGATCGCCGCTCGCGCGGGCCGACTTCGCCTGGGCCAGGAGCCGCTCGAAGCGGATCAGATCGACGTGCTGGGGATCGACGACGAGCACGTAACCCGGGGGGCGGGTGTGGATCTGCTCCCTGCCGAGAAGCTTGCGCAGCTGCGAGACGTAGATCTGCACCGCCTTCGTGGCCGTCTCGGGCGTCGCGTCCCCCCAGAGATCGTCGACCAGCCGCCCCACGGCCACCGGACGGTTCGCGTCCAGCAGCAGGCGAGCGAGAAGCGCCCGCTGCTTGGCCCCTCCGAGACGGACGACGTCTCCTTCGTCGCGAGCGACCTCGAGGGGCCCGAGAAGGCGGAACTCCATACTGTGTCCGAGAACCTACCATGCCGATGTCCGCCCAGCCCCGAGGCTAGGCTCGTGGCGATGCCGCAGGCCCGCTACTCGGGAACGCCGCTCGTCCCCAAGCTCGGCATTCGCGCCGAGGACCGAATCGCGCTCGTGAACGATCCCGGCCACGCCCGCGAGCTCCTCGCGCCCCTTCCACCCGGCGTCGAGGTGCGGCCCGGTCTCGAGCCGGCCGAGATCGTCCTCTTCTTCACCACCGGGCGCGATCGACTCGCGGCCTCGATCCGAGACCTCGGCGAGGCGATCTTCCCCAGCGGCGCCTGCTGGGTCGCCTGGCCCAAGCGCAGCTCGAGGGTTCCCACGGACGTCACCGAGGACGTCGTCCGTGAGATCGCCCTTCCGCTCGGCCTCGTCGACACGAAGGTCTGCGCCGTCGACAAGACGTGGTCGGGCCTTCGACTCGTCTGGCGGAAGGAGCGGCGCGAGCAGCCCGTATGGCGCTCGGAGGGGTAGGAAGCGGTCTTTGCGGTCGAGGGCCGGCGTCGGCAGCTGAGCTCGCTGAGCCGACGGGCGCGGCAGACCACGCTGTAGCGTTCGCGCACGATGGCGCCCCTCGACGGGCAGACGGTCTGGGTCACAGGAGGAGCGTCCGGGATCGGGCGCGCGACCACCCTCACGCTCGCCCGCGCCGGAGCGCACGTCACCGCGTCCGACTTGGACGAGGCAGCGCTCGAGTCGCTCGGCGCGGAGGCCGAAGGTCTCGCGGTGGAGACAAGCCCGCTCGACGTCTCGCGCAGCGCCGACGTCGAGCGAGTCGCACAGGACGTCCTCGAGCGCCGCGGCCGGCTCGACGCCCTCGTGTGCTGCGCCGGAATCAACCTCGCGGAGCGGCACCTCGACGCGTTGACCGTCGACGCCTGGGACTCGATCGTGGACGTCAACCTCTCGGGCGTCTACTACTGCTGCCAGGCGGTGCTGTCGCACATGCGCGCCAATCGAGCGGGCACGATCGTCAACATCGCGTCCTGGGCGGCCCGGAACCTCGCCTACTTCCCGGGCGCGGCCTACAACGCGAGCAAGCGCGCCGTGCTCGCGCTGACCGAGACGATCAATCTCGAGGTGTGCACCGACGGCGTGCGTGCGACGGTGATCCTGCCCGAGGCGGTCGACACGCCAATCCTCGGCAGGCGGCCCGAGGGTCTTCCGCCGGTCGAGGCGCGCGCGCGCATGCTCCGGCCCGACGACGTCGCAGGAGCGATCGCCTGGGTTCTCGCCCTGCCGCCGCACGTCTGCATCAACGAGCTCCAGATCAGCCCGACCTCGAACTACTACTACCTCGGCCTGCGCCCGGCCTCCTAAGAGCTCCTTTCAAGACGATGCTTCCTCGCTGGGGCGCGCTGGCCAAGTGCGAGGCAAGGACGCAGGGAGCGCCCGTATCAACAGCGATATGGCGGCCTCGCTGACGCAGGAGAAGAGCGCGACGCCGGCGCAGCTCGCGCTCTCCTGGCTGCTCTTTAG
>CAZCIJ010000365.1:0-2947 GCA_964498265.1 uncultured Gaiellales bacterium
GGCGACCGCCTTGAGGATCGCGTAGTCGCCGCAGCCCGGGCACCAGCGCGGCTCCTGGTTGGACTCCCAGGTCTTCTTCGACGGCTTCGTCTCGACCGTGGCCATCAGAGGCGCCTCTCGATCTCCTGCTCGATCTCGCCGATCGCGAACGGAAGGCCCTGCACCTTCGAGTAGCCCTCGGCCGGGGCGAGGAACTCCGCGCGAACGAGCTTGACGAGCTGGCCCATGTTCAGCTCCGGCACGAGAATCCGGGAGTAGCCCGCGAGCACGTCACCCGTGTTCGACGGCAGCGGGTTGAGGTGGACGACGTGGGCCGTCGCCACGCTCTCGCCGCGCTCGCGGACGCGCCGGGCGGCGGCCTTGATCGCACCGTACGTCGAGCCCCACCCGAGGACGAGCAGGTCCGCTCCGTCGGGATCGTCGGGCTCGAGCGGAGGAATCTCGTCGGCGATCCCCGCCACCTTCGCTGCGCGGAGGTGCGTCATGCGCTCGTGGTTCGCCGGGTCGTAGGAGATGTTTCCCGTCAGGTCCTGCTTCTCGAGCCCGCCGATGCGGTGCTCGAGCCCGGGCGTGCCGGGGACCGCCCACGGCCGCGCGAGCCTCCCGTCGCGCGCGTAGGGCTGGAAGGGCCCGTTGGCGGGAGAACCCTCGGCGAACGCCGGGTCGATCTCGGGGAGCGAATCGACGTCGGGGATGAGCCACGGCTCGGAGGAGTTCGCGACGAACGTGTCCGAGAGGATGATCACGGGGGTCCGGTACGAGACGGCGATGCGTGCGGCCTCGATCGCCACGTCGAAGCACTGCGACGGCGTCGATGGGGCGACGATCGGGACGGGCGACTCGCCGTGGCGCCCGTACATCGCCAGCATGAGGTCGGCGGCCTCGTTCTTCGTCGGCATGCCGGTCGAGGGTCCGGCGCGCTGGACGTCGACGATCACCATCGGCAGCTCGAGCGCGACCGCGAGCCCGATGGTCTCGGCCTTGAGATCCATTCCGGGCCCGCTCGTGCCCGTTACTCCGAGCTGCCCTCCGAACGAGGCGCCGAGCGCGAGGTTCGCTGCGGCGATCTCGTCCTCGGCCTGAACCGTGCGCACGCCGAAGTTCTTGTGGCGGGAGAGCTCGTGCAGAAGCTCCGACGCGGGGGTGATGGGGTAGCTCGCGTAGAAGAGCGGCAGGCTGCTGCGGACGCTTGCCGCGATCAGCCCCCAGGCGAGCGCCTGAGCTCCGGAGGCGTTGCGGTACGTCCCCGGCGACGCGGGCGCGCGCTTGACCTCGAACTGAACGGCGAAGACCTCCGTCGTCTCGCCGAAGTTCCAGCCCGCGCGGAACGCCGCGACGTTCGCATCGCGGATCTCCGGGCGGGAAGCGAACTTCCGGCCGATCCACTCCTCCGTCACCTCCGTAGGACGGCCGTACATCCAGGACACGAGCCCGAGCGCGAAGAAGTTCTTGGCGCGCTCCGCCTCTCGCTTGGTCACGCCAGCGATGCCCTCCGTCGCCCGGAGCGTGAGCGTCTCCATCGGGACCGCGTACACCTGGAAATCCTCGAGGCTGCCGTCCTCGAGCGGATTGCCCGCGTACCCGGCCTTCTCGAGGTTGCGAGCCGTGAACTCGTCGTCGTTCGCGATCACGGTGCCGCCCTTCTCGAGCAGCGGCAGGTTCGTCCGGAGCGCGGCCGGGTTCATGGCCACGAGCACGTTCGGCTCGTCTCCAGGCGTGAGGATGTCCCGAGACGCGAACTGGATCTGGAACGCCGAGACGCCGTGCAGCGTGCCGCGCGGAGCGCGGATCTCGGCGGGAAAGTCGGGAAGCGTCGCGAGGTCGTTGCCGAGAACCGCCGTCGCGTTCGTGAACCGGTCGCCGGTCAGCTGCATGCCGTCGCCCGAATCGCCGGCGAAGCGGACGACAACACGGTCTCGTTCCTCGACGGTTTTCGCCACGGTCCTGGAACGTGAAGATGCCTAGGTTCTCGACTCAGGTTCGCCCTGCCGCCGGAGCCGGCCAGCGTCCCCGCCCTAAGACCCTAGCACGCGCGAGCCCTCCTCACGCCGACTGCTCGTCCTCGGCTTCGGCGGCCTGGACCGCAGCCAGCTCGTCCCGCAGCGCCCGGATCCGCCGCGCCCGCGACTCGAGATGCGGGCTCGCGATCTCCCCCTTCTCCCAGAGAACGAACGCCGTCTGGCCGAACTCGTCGTACGCCTCGCCGAGCTCCCGCTTGAGCTGAAGCTCCTTGGCCTCCTGACGGGCGCGCGCCGCGGTCTTGCCGGCGAGATCCTTGGCCTGGCCGGCCGCCTGACCCGCCAGCTCGGCGGCTTCGCCCGCCCCGGACTTGAGCTTGTCGAGGAACCCCATTCCCCCTCCTGGCGACAGATGAGACGTGTTGCCCCGGATAGACTACCGCGGGGACCCGGGAGCCATATCGGCGCTCAGGCCCGGGTCCTGTAGACGCCTTCGGTCTCCGCGGCAAGACCCTCGAGCTCGAGCTCGACGAGCGCAGCCGAGACCCGGTCGGCCCCGAGACCGGTTCGCGCGCCGATCTCGTCGACGCCGCCGGGCGCGTCGCGAAGCGCGCCGAGAACGAGCGCCGCCGGTCCCTCCGTGGGCGCCGGTCGAGGCGGCTCCTCGAGGCCGAGCGCGGCGAGCACGTCCGAGACGGAGAGCAGCGGCGCCGCACCGCTGCGGATCAAGGCGTTCGCGCCCGCCGAGTGAGCTGCCGTGATCTCGCCCGGAACGGCGAAGACCTCGCGCCCGTCCTCGAGAGCGAAGTCCGCCGTGATGAGCGCGCCGGAGCGCTCGCGCGCCTCGACCACGACCGTCACCTCGGAGAGCCCGGCCACGATCCGGTTGCGAGCAGGGAAGCGCCGATCTCACAGCCATGCGGGTTTGCGGGCGGTCTTGGTGACGAGGGCATCACCGGGGCATCACGAGGAGAGCGCTTAGCGACTGC
>CAZCIJ010000366.1:0-2940 GCA_964498265.1 uncultured Gaiellales bacterium
GGGGAAGCGCCTCGAGGATCTGCGGAACGACGTGCTCCGGCGTGACCCAGTTGATGTTGTGGCAACCACCCGCCTGCAGCTCCAGCATCAGCTCTGCGAGCCGGGCGGGGCCGACGAGCTCGCCGCGGACCTCCCAGGAGATGTCGTGGTTCTGGCAGAAGACGCACCGAAGGTTGCAGCCGGAGAAGAAGATCGTGCCCGACCCCCTCGACCCGCGCAGGCAGTCCTCCTCGCCGAAGTGCGGGAAGGCGGAGGCGACGACGGCCTGGCGGCCGATGGCGCAGAGCCCTCTGCCGTCCGCGCGCCGGTCGACCTTGCAGCCGCGCGGACACACGACGCAGCGCTCGCCGAGGAGCTCGAAGGCCTCGGCGGCGCGCCGGCGCAGCTCGCCGGCGCCGAGCTCCAGGTAGCTGGGGAGCTCCATCGCCCACGTGGATGGTAGCCATTCGGAATCGATCGTCTGACGTTTGATCGGAAAGTCCGATCAAACGTCGCGTTAGCACCGCCGCAGCGGCTGGAGGCCGCTGCGGCGCAGGATCTCCTCGTGGGGCCGCGGAGCGGCCCGTGTACGGAGACGATTGATCGATTCATCGATCAATCGTCTAGGCTGCCGGGGTGACCTTCGAGCACGCCTCGGTGGGCGTCCTCGCGGCAAGCGCCATCGGCATCGGCGCCCTCGGGCTCTCCAGGCCCGAGCGCCTGGCCCGGCTGGTGGGCACGGACGCGAGCACGGCCCGCGCGATCGGCGGGCGCGATCTCACGAACGGCGTGCTGCTGCTCCTGGCGAGGGACAAGCGACCCGTGCTCGCCGCCCGGGCGCTCAACGACCTGAGCGACGCCTGGCGGTTCGGCCGTGCCGACCGACGCGTGCTGCTCGCATCGCTCGCGTCCGCCGCGCTCGCGGCGCTCGCCTACCGCCGGGCGGTCGGAGAGCCGTGACGGTCCTCCTCGCGGCGACCGGGGACGCCGTCGTCCGCATGGAGGCGGACGGCTCCGGCCGGGCGGAAGCGTCTCTCGACGGCAGCGGCGCCCAGTGCGTGGCGTCCCATCCACGCCGGCCGGACGCCGTCTTCGCCGGCTGCCGCGGTGGCGGGCTGTGGCGATCGCACGACGGCGGGCGCTCCTGGCAGGACAGCGGGCTGCCGGCGAGCGACGTGTTCTCGGTAGCGATCAGCCCCGTCACGGGGGCCGTCTACGCGGGCTGTGAGCCGAGCATGGTGTTCGTGAGCCCCGACGGCGCCGGAAGGTGGCGCGAGCTGGAGAGCCTGCGCTCGATCCCGTCGGCGCCGACGTGGAGTTTCCCGCCGCGACCCTGGACGTCGCACGTCCGCTGGATCGCGCCGAGCGCGCACGACACCTCCCTCCTGCTCGTGGGCATCGAGCTCGGCGGGGTGATGCGATCGGAGGACGGCGGGAGCACGTGGCAGGACCACCGGCCGGGCGCCAAGCGCGACGCCCATGCGCTCGCCTGGCATCCGCGCAAGCAGGAGCGGGCGTACGAGGCGGCAGGCGACGGCTCCGCCTGGAGCCACGACGCCGGCGAGACATGGGAGGCCACGGACGCGGGCCGCGACCGGCACTACGTCTGGGCGCTCGCGGTCGACCCGCTCGACCCCGACACGTGGTTCGTCTCGGCTGCCCGGTCGGCGTCGCAGGCCCACGGCGGCGGTCGCGGGAACGGCGTTCTCTACCGCTGGCGCGGCTCGGGGCCCTGGGAGCCCGTCGGAGGCGCGCCGCGCGGACCGCTCGACACGCTTCCGTACGCGCTCCTCCTCACGCCGGAGCGCGATCTCGTCGCGGCCACGCGCGACGGACGGCTCTACGCGAGCGCGGATCTCGGGGATAGCTGGCGCGCGGTCCCCGTCGCCGGCGCGCCGCCCCGGCGCGTGCTGTCGCTGGCAGTCGCCTACGGCGCCTCCGCCTGACATCAAGGGGCGTCCCGCCGACCGCGGTCGCTCAGGCGGTCACGCCGGCCGTTCGGGCAGGGCCCAGACGGCCGCTCGGGCCTCTACAGCCGCTCGACGATCCCGGCGACCGCGACGCCGATCATCGCCAGGAGAAAGCCCATGCCGACGAGAAAGACCGGATTCAGGAGCCGCGTCATCGCACTGCTCATGGTCGCAGCTCCGTGTTGAGGGAAGGCGACCTTCCCGTTAAGCGCTGCACGTGCTTCGTTAAGAGCCTGTCAAAGAACCCCGGTGCTGGCGGGCGCGCGAAAACCGACGCTGGCAAGGACGAGCGCGCCGGCCGCGCACCTAGATGATTGATCGGACTTCCGATCAACGTCTAGCCAAGCTCCCTGGGGACCACGAGGCCGACGAGCTCGCACGAGCCGGGAGCCAGCTCGGCCCAGGAGCCGTCGTAGCGCAGGCTCGCGAGCGCCGCGGTCGGGAACTTCTCGTCGAGGCGACCCCGATCGCCCGCACCGGCCAGGGCGGACGCGAGCTCCTGGAGCCCCGGGTTATGCCCGACGAGCATGACCGATCCCACGTCCGGCGGCACCGTCCGGAGGCGCTCGAGGAGCGACCGCGCGTCGGCCTCGTAGAGCCCGCTCTCGATCTCGATCGAGGCTCCGGACAGCCCGCTCCGCATGCGCTCGACAGTCTCTCGGGCCCTGCGCGCCGAGGAGCAGAGGACGAGCGCCGGACGCACGTCGCTGCCCCCCAGGTGCGCGGCCATGCGCGCTGCGGCCTTGCGGCCTCGCGGCGCGAGCGGCCGGTCGTGGTCGGGGAGGGCCGGGTCGTCCCAGCTCGACTTGGCGTGACGCAGCAGGTAGATCCGCTTCGACGGCGGGCCGGGCGGCGCAGCGCTCTCGCCGGCAGCGGTCACGGGAGCATTCTGCACCCGCGCCCCGGCGTTGTGCGACACTAGTGGTCGTGGCCGGAAATACGCCTAGCCCGGCCGGCTGCAAACGCTTCGCATCCCTGCGTCCTCAGTCGC
>CAZCIJ010000367.1:0-2918 GCA_964498265.1 uncultured Gaiellales bacterium
GCCGAAGCCCGCGAAGACCGGGACGATGAACAGGAAGATCATGATTCCGGCATGCGCGGACACGAGCCCGTTGAACACCTGTGTGTTGACGTAGTCCGTGCCGGGATTCGCGAGCTCTGCGCGCATGAACATCGCGAGCAGGCCGGCGACGAGGAAGAAGCTGAACGTGGTGACGAGGTACTGGACGCCGATCACCTTGTGATCGGTGTTCACGCGGAAG
Organism: uncultured Gaiellales bacterium; assembly: GCA_964498265.1. Lineage (GTDB taxonomy): Bacteria > Actinomycetota > Thermoleophilia > Gaiellales > Gaiellaceae > CAZCIJ01. The sequence continues at coordinate 221 of CAZCIJ010000367.1, forward strand.
TAGTCCCGCCACGAGTCGGCACCGTGGCCGGAGTGATCCTCGGGCCGCGTCGGCCGTCCGGAGATCCAGTAGAACCAGTAGTCGAAGGCCCCCAGGCCGATGAGGAAGAAGATCGGCGTGACGATCGTCCACGCCGTCACGAGCGGCTCCAGGTTCCAGACCGGGTCCCAGTGCGCCGCCCAGCGGATGCCGCAGACGAGCGCCGTCGCCAGCCCGTAGCCGAGCGGCGTCACCCACAACGCCCGCAGCCAGCCGCCGTGCGTCAGGCGCCGCAGGCCGCGCGGCGGCGCAGGCGGCGCGGGATGGGCGGCCGGCTCGTGCTGGATCGCCTCGACCGCCATGGCTAGCGCACCTTAACGCCCGACGCTCGCCGGCGTTCCGTATCGACCGCCACTACGTGCCGCCCCCTTCGGCCGCAGCCGTCTCCGCAGGCGCTGTGTCCGTCCCCCCGGTCGTCCCGTCCTCGGCGGACCGCTGCTCGGCGAGCCACTGCTCGAACTCGGCCTCGGGCATGACGATCACGCTCGCTCGCATCGTCGAGTGCCCGAGCCCGCAGAGCTCGGCGCAGATGAGCGGGAACGTGCCGACCTTCGTCGGCGTCGCGATCACGCGCTGCGGCGCGCCGGGAACGGCGTCCTGCTTGACGCGCCACTGCGGGACGAAGAACGAGTGGATGACGTCGAGCGACTGCAGCTTGAACTCGATGGTCTCGCCGACCGGGACGCGCAGGACGCCGGTCGTGACGCCGATCTCCGGATACGTGAAGCTCCACGCGAACTGCTGCGCCGTGACCTCGACGACGCGGTGGTTCGCCGGCAGCTCCTCGTTCTTCGTCAGCACGATGCCGCTGTAGATCGCGATCACGGTCACGAGGGCCGCAGGAATCGCGGTCCAGAAGACCTCGATCCCGGTGTGTCCGTGGATGGGCTTGCCGTCCTCGTCCTCGTCCTCGCTCTTTGCCCTGAACTTGACCACGGCGTAGATCGACACCGCCGCCACGACCGCGAAGATGACGAGGCAGATGACGGACACGAGCGCGTACAGGTCGTCCACGCGGTCGCCCTGCTCGGAGGCCAGCTCCGGGAGCCAGGGGATGTAGAAGGAGACGACGATCACGACGGCGCCGATGACGACGCCGAGCACGATCAGCTGGATGACCAGGCCCTTGCGCACTCTCCCGTAGCGGCCGGCTCCGCCGGCCGCCCATCAAGCGTAGTCGGCTCGACGGGCTAGGAGCAATCGGGAACCGTCGCAGAGCCTCTAGGATGCCGCGAGCGTGCGCCGTCCGCAGTCCGACCGCGCCCGGTCTCGCCGGTCGATGAGCGGTGACCCAAGCGCATACCGCCCGCCTCGGACGCGAGCCGAGCTCGTCGCCGACGGTCGGGCGCCCATTCGCCCGACTGCCTCCGCGCGCGAACACGCCCGGACATGATCCTCGAGGTCGCAGCGCTGCTCGGCGGGCTCGTCTGCGCCATGATCGGAGGCGAGCTGTTCGTGCGCGCTGCGGTTGGCATCGCGGCATGGGCGCGCGTGCCGGCCGGGGTGATCGGAGCGACCATCGCGGCGTTCGCGACATCGAGCCCGGAGGTGTCCGTCGCGATCGGCGCCGCCGCCGAGGGACGGCCCGAGATCGCGCTCGGCGACGGCCTCGGCTCGAACGTCGTGAACATCGCGCTCGTCCTCGGCCTCGCGCTGCTCGTCGGCCCGATCGTCGCTCCGCGCCACAGCACGAGCCGCGACGTCCCCGTCGCGCTCATCATTCCCCTCCTCACCGTCGCGCTCGCGGCCGACGGAACGCTGTCCCGCCCGGACGGCCTCGCCCTCATCGCGGTGTTCGCCACGTGGCTCGTCCTCACGACTCTCGACGCGCGCCGAGCGCGGAGCGCGGCGGTCGCCGTCCTCGCCGAGCGCTCCCACGTTCGCTCGGTCATCGAGCTGCTCATCGGGCTCGGATTCCTCGTCGCGGCCGGCCGGCTCATCGTCTACGGCGCCAAGGGCATCGGCGCCGAGGCCGGGCTCGACACGTTCGTCATCGGCGCGACGATCGTCGCGATCGGGACCTCCACGCCCGAGCTGGCCACGACGCTGGTCGCGCGGATTCGCGGCCACTCCGAGGTTGGTCTGGGAACGGTCATCGGCAGCAACATCTACAACGGCGGATTCGTGATCGCCCTCGCGGCGCTCATCCATCCCATCGCGTTCAGCTTCAGGGACGTGGGCGTCGCGATCGGATTCGGGCTCGCCCTCATCGTCCTCCTGCTCGCCGCCCGCGGAGTGCTCAGGCGACCCCTCGGCGTCGTCTTCCTCACCCTCTACGCCGTGTACGTAACCGTCCTGCTGATCGTCGGACCTCCTGATCACTAGGGCTCTAGACGGTGGAGGTCGCCGCGATCGTCATCTTCCTCGTCGCGCTCGGGATCATCGCCTTCGAGTGGGTGCACCGCACGAAAGCGGCGCTGGTCGGCGCCGCGCTCATGGTCCTGATCGGGGTGCTCGACGAGGAGCAGGCGATCGAGGCGATCGACTGGGGCACGCTCGGACTGCTGGCCGGAATGATGATCCTCGTCGGGCTCACCGAGCGGACCGGCGTCTTCACCTATCTGGCGCTGAAGGTCGCCCAGCTGTCGCAAGGCCGGCCGTTTCGGCTCGTGCTGCTGCTCGCGCTCGTCACCGGGGTGCTCTCGGCCTTCCTCGACAA
>CAZCIJ010000368.1:0-2914 GCA_964498265.1 uncultured Gaiellales bacterium
CGAGCTTGCCTCCGGCGGAACCCGCGCGTGCGCCGTTACCCCGGCGGGCGAGGCGGACGCCCCCGGCGTCTCGGTCGCGACCGTCGAGCTCCCAGGCGACCTCGAGCTCGGCTACCACCGGCTCGTCGCGTCGACCGGGGGGCTCACCGCGGCAGCCACCCTCGTCGCCGCGCCTCGGTGCGCCTCGCGCGCGCGCTCGCAGCGGCGAGGGGTGTACACGCCGCTGTACGCGCTCCGCTCGCGCGCGAGCGCGTGCGGAGGCACGCTGTCCGACCTGGCGCGTCTCGGCGACTGGCTCGCCGAGGCGGGCGGGAGCGTGATCGCGATCCTCCCGATCCTCGCCGCTTTCCTCGACGAGCCGTGCGAGCCCAGCCCGTACATGCCCGTGTCCCGCCGCCTCTGGAACGAGCTCGCTCTCGACCTCGACCGCGTGCCCGCGCTCGAGGGGGCGCCAGAGGCGCGCCGGGCGCTCGACCGGGCGCGACCGCTGCTCGCCGAGCTTCGCTCGGCGCCGCTCGTCGACCACCGGCGCCAGGTCGCGGCCCTGCGCCCCGTCATCGAGCGGCTCGCGGAGTCGCTGGGAGAGGTCGACCCGCCCCCGCTCGTCCGGGAGTACGGCCGCTTCCGAGCCGCGTGCGCCGCGTACGGCGTCGGCTGGCGCCGCTGGCCGCACGAGGCCCGCCGCGGAGGCCTGCGCGACGGGGACGGGCCGGCCGCGGAGCGGCGCTACCACGAGTGCGCGCAGGTGCTCGTCGGCCAGCAGCTCGAGCACGTGACCAGCACGCTTCGCGACCGCGGCGTCGCCCTGCACCTCGATCTGCCGCTGGGCGTCCACCCGGACGGCTTCGACGCCTGGCGGGAGCAGGATCGCTTCGTCTCGGGCGTCTCGGTGGGAGCGCCGCCCGACGCGTTCTTCACGCTGGGGCAGACCTGGGGCTTCGCGCCGCTGCATCCGGAGCGCTCCCGCGAGGACGGCCACTCCTACTTCCGCTCCTGCCTCGCGCACCACATGCGGGCGGCCGACGGCTTGCGGATCGACCACGTGATGTCGCTGCACCGGCTCTACCTCGTCCCGGAGGGCGCGGCCGCCGCGGACGGCGTCTACGTCCGCTACCCCGCCGAGGAGCTCTACGCGATCGTGTGCCTCGAGTCGAGCCGTCACGGGACGCCCGTCGTCGGCGAGAACCTCGGCACCGTCCCGCCGGCCGTGAACGCGGCCATGCGCCGGCACGGCCTCGCGCGGATGCACGTGCTCCAGCTCGACCTCGAGAGCGACGATCCGCTGCGGCCGTGCGAGCGCGAGACGCTCGCCAGCCTGAACACGCATGACATGCCGTCGTTCGCCGCCTTCTGGCGGGCGGCGGACGTCGACGAGCGAGTCGCGCTCGGCCTCCTCGACGGCCGCCGGGCGGACGGGGAGCGCGCGGCGAGAACGCAGGTGCGGCGCACCGTGGCCGGCGCCCTGGCGGTGCGAGGCCTGCTCCCGGACGGTCGCGAGGACGCTCCGTCCGTCCTCCGGGGGCTACTCGCTTACATGGGCCGGGGCGAGGCGGAGGCCGCGCTCGTGAACCTCGAGGACCTCTGGCTCGAGACCGCGCCGCAGAACACACCGGGGACGACCACCGAACGGCCGAACTGGCGCCGCAAGGCGCGCCTGTCCGTCGAGCGGCTCCGCGTCGACGGCCGTACGAACGCGGGGCTGCGCGCGCTGGTCACGGGAGCGCCCGGTGCGTAGGCGGGCGCGGAAGGCCGGCGCGGTCGTCGATCCCGGCGCCGAGGTCCTGACCGACCTCGACCTGCACCTCTTCAACGAGGGCAGCCACTTCGCCCTCGACGAGAAGCTCGGCGCGCGTGCGCTGACAGTGGACGGGGTCGAGGGGACGTTCTTCGCCGTGTGGGCGCCCAACGCGGAGCACGTGAGCGTGATCGGCGACTTCAACGGCTGGGACGGAGCCCGCCACGCGCTCGTCCCTCGCGAGACGTCGGGCATCTGGCAGGGGTTCTTCCCGGGCGTGGGGCGCGGCGCCCTGTACAAGTACCGCATCGCCTCACGCGGCATCGCCTCGCGCGAGCGCGGGTACCGAGTCGACAAGGCCGATCCCTTCGCCCTCGCCGCCGAGGCGCCCCCGCGAACGGCGTCCGTCGTGTGGGACCTCGGCTTCTCCTGGCAGGACGGCGAGTGGCTCGCAACCCGGGGAAGGCGCAACGCGCTGGACGCCCCCGTGGCCGTCTACGAGGTGCACCTCGGCTCCTGGAGGCGCCTGCCCGAGGAGAGGAACCGGCCCCTCGGCTACCGGGAGCTCGCGCCTCGGCTTGCGGAGTACGCCGCCGAGCACGGGTTCACGCACGTCGAGCTCCTGCCCGTCATGGAGCATCCCTTCTACGGCTCGTGGGGCTACCAGACGACGGGGTACTTCGCGCCCACGGCCCGCTACGGGACGCCTCAGGACTTCATGACGCTCGTCGACGAGCTGCACCGGCACGGCGTCGGCGTGATCCTCGACTGGGTCCCCTCGCACTTCCCGGCGGACGAGCACGGGCTTGCATACTTCGACGGGACGCACCTGTTCGAGCACGCCGATCCGCGCGAGGGGCGCCATCCCGACTGGGACAGCTGCATCTTCAACTACGGCCGTCACGAGGTGCAGAGCTTCCTCATCTCGAGCGCGCTCTTCTGGCTCGACCGCTACCACGCCGACGGCCTGCGCGTCGACGCAGTCGCGTCGATGCTGTACCGCGACTACTCGCGGGCCGAGGGCGAGTGGATCCCGAACGAGCACGGTGGGCGGGAGAACCTCGAGGCGATCGGGTTCCTCCGCCGCCTCAACGAGGAGGTGTACCGCCGCCACCCCGATGCCCAGACGGTGGCCGAGGAGTCGACCGCCTGGCCCATGGTCTCCCGCCCGACCTACCT
>CAZCIJ010000369.1:0-2855 GCA_964498265.1 uncultured Gaiellales bacterium
CGTCTGCGAGCTGGCTGGCGCTGCGCGACTTCAAGGGCACCAAGACGGAGCAGGCGGCTGAGGTCGGCAAGCTCCTCGCGCAGAAGGCCAGCGCTGCGGGCGTCGAGGAGGTCGTCTTCGACCGCAGCGGCTTCTTGTACCACGGGCGCGTCAGCGCGCTGGCCGACGCTGCGCGGGAAGGGGGACTCACATTTTGACGTCTACTGCCGTCGGGTACGACACCGAGCGCGAGCTCAAGGAACGCGTGGTCGAGATCAACCGCGTTGCGAAGGTCGTGAAGGGCGGCCGGCGCTTCTCGTTCACGGCTCTCGTCGTCATCGGCGACGAGGTCGATCGCGTGGGCGTCGGCTACGGCAAGGCGCGAGAGGTGCCGCTCGCGATCTCGAAGGCCGTCGACGACGCGAAGAAGAACCTCTTCGCCGTGCCCAGAGCCGGATCGACGATCACGCACGAGGTGCTCGGCGAGTTCGACGCCGCGAGGGTCCTCCTGCGTCCGGCGAGCCCGGGAACCGGGGTCATCGCCGGCGGTGGCGTCCGCGCCGTGCTCGAGCTGGCCGGGATCCGCGACATCCTGGCGAAGAGCCTCGGCACGACCAACCCGATCAACATGCTCAAGGCGACGGTCGTCGCGCTCCAGAGCCTGAAGCGGCCGGAGGAGGTCGCCCGCATCCGCGGCAAGACGATCGAGGACGTGCTCCCCGTCGCGCGGAGGGGCGAGACGCCCGCGGAGAACCACGCCGAGGAGCCCGCGCACGCTGAGGACCATGTCGAGGAAGCTGAAGATCACCCAAGTTCGTAGCGGGATCGGGCAGACGCCGCGCCACCGCGGGACGCTGCGCGCGCTCGGGCTCGGCAAGATCGGCCGCTCGGTCGAGCGCGACGAGTCGCCGCAGGTCTCGGGCATGCTGAGAAAGGTTCGGCACCTCGTCCGCGTCGAGGAGGGAGACTCGACGTGAGCTCGATCGGTCGGAAGCCCGATCGGGGGCGGCGCACCGTCGCTTCCCCCGCCCTGGGGGCCGGTATCCTGGAAGGCGCGCGCCGCGAAGGCGCCTGAGGCCTGTCATGGCAGACGAGCTCTCCCTCTCCAACCTGAGGCCGAGCGCGGCCCGGAAGGCGCGGAAGCGCGTCGGCCGCGGCATGGGCTCGGGCAAGGGGCGCTACGCGGGGCGCGGCGTCAAGGGGCAGAAGGCGCGCTCGGGCTCGCACAAGATGCGACCCGGCTTCGAGGGCGGCCAGATGCCGGTCTACATGCGGCTCGGCAAGCAGCGCGGCGCGACCTCGAAGGACGCGATGCCCATCGGCCCCTTCCGCACCTCCACGCAAGGCGTGAACGTGCGGGATCTCGAGCGCGTGTTCGACGCGGGGGCAGAGGTCACGCCCGAGACGCTCAAGGAGAAGCGGCTCATCCGCAGCCTCAGGGTCGACGTGAAGATCCTGGGCGACGGCGAGCTCACGAAGAAGCTCACGGTCACGGCGCACGCCTTCTCGAAGACGGCCCAGTCGAAGATCGAAGCGGCGGGCGGCTCTGCGATCCCGCTCCGCGAGATCGCCTCGCCGCTCGCTAGAACGAAGCGGCGGCGCCCCTCTCAGACCGGCGAGGTCGAGGCAACCCCAGAGACCGTGGAAGTCAACGAGACCTCGGACTCCGAGGCCTAGTGTTCTCCTGGCTTACGAACGCGTGGAAGGTGCCGGAGCTACGCCGGCGCCTGCTCTTCACGGCGTTCATCCTCGCGCTCTACCGGCTCGGCAGCTGGATCCCTGCGCCCGGCGTCGACCCGGCCCGGATCGAGGAGTACCTGTCCCAGCAGGGAGGCACGATCCTCAGCCTCCTCAACGTCTTCTCCGGGGGTGCGCTGGGGCAGTTCGCGCTGTTCGCGCTCGGCATCATGCCCTACGTCACCGCGTCGATCATCCTGCAGCTGATGACCGTGGTCTTCCCCCGGCTCGAGCGCCTGCAGAAAGAGGGTGAGGCCGGCTACGCCAAGATCAATCAGTACACGCCCTACCTGACCGTGGTCCTGGCCGCGCTCCAGTCGCTCGGGTACGCATACCTGTTCAACCGCCAGGGCGCGCTCGACCTCAACGCGGGCAGGGTCGTGCTGATCGTGCTGACGCTGACCGCGTCGACGACGCTCCTCATGTGGATGGGCGAACTGATCACGAAGCGCGGCATCGGCAACGGCATCTCGCTCCTGATCTTCGCCTCGATTCTCGCCGGCCTGCCGGGCGGGATTCGCGCCTGGTGGGAGGGCGGCCCGACGGAGCGCGTGATCTTCCCCATCATCGCGCTCGCCATCGTCGTGGCCGTCGTCTTCGTCCAGGAGGGCCAGCGGCGGATCCCGATCCAGTACGCGCGGCGCCAGGTCGGCCGGCGCATGACGAGCGGCGGGTCGACCTACATGCCGCTGCGGGTCAACATGGCGGGGGTCATCCCGATCATCTTCGCCGCGGCCATCATGGCGTTCCCGCCGACGATCGGCCAGTTCTTCCCGGCGACGCAGGACTTCGTGAACGACTACTTCTCGTTCACAGACTGGCCCTACATCATCCTCCAGGCGTTCCTGATCGTCATCTTCACGTACTTCTACACCGCCGTGCAGTTCAACCCGATCGACCAGGCCGACAACCTGCGCAAGCACGGGGGCTACATCCCCGGCATCAGGCCCGGGCCGCCGACGGCGCAGTACCTCGACCGGGTGCTGACGCGACTCACGCTGCCGGGCGCTCTCTGGCTCGCGCTCGTCGCGACGCTGCCGACGATCGCGATCGCGTACGGAGGCTTCTCGCAGGCGACCTCGGCCGCGCTGGGCGGCACGTCCGTGCTCATCGTCGTCGGCGTCGCGCTCGACACGATG
>CAZCIJ010000370.1:0-2831 GCA_964498265.1 uncultured Gaiellales bacterium
ACGGTGACCAGATGGCGGTGCACCTGCCGCTGTCGGCCGAGGCGCAGGCCGAGGCGCGCGTGCTCATGCTGTCCGCGAACAACGTGCTCTCGCCCGCGCACGGCCGCCCGCTCGCGACGCCGACGCAGGACATGGTGCTCGGCACCTACTACCTCACGTACTGCGCGCACGACCTGGCTTCGACGACGGTCGAGGACTTGGACCCGCGGCCGAGGCGGTTCGCCTCCGAGGAAGAGGTCATCCTCGCCGTCGAGGCGAAGCAGGAGGGCGTCGGCGTGCAGGACCCGATCGAGTACCGCTGGGAGGGCGAGCTCCTGCTCACGACGCCGGGGCGGGTGATCTTCAACGAGGAGGTCAGCCGGGCGCTCGCGAGCGCGTTCTCCGACAAGTACGAGCGTCCGTCGCACCGGTTCGTGAACCGGACGCTGCGGAAGAAGGAGACGGGCGACTTCATCGCGGAGCTCGTCGACGAGTACGGCTCCCATCGCCTCTCGAGCGTGCTCGACACGGTCAAGCAGCTCGGGTTCGACTACGCGACCAAGGCCGGGATCACGATCTCGAAGAACGACATCGTCATTCCGCCGACGAAGGAGGAGATCCTCCTCGCGTACGAGGACGAGGCTCAGGGCATCGAGCGCACCTACGAGCGCGGGTTCATCACGGAGGACGAGCGCCGCGAGCGGCTGGTCGAGGTCTGGACGGCGGCGACGGAGGACGTCGGCGCCGCCATGGAGCAGCACATGTGGGAGCTGAACCCAATCTACATGATGGCCAACTCGGGCGCCCGCGGGTCCTTCAAGCAGGTACGCCAGCTCGCCGGCATGCGGGGGCTCATGGCCAACCCGAAGGGCGAGATCATCGAGCGCCCCATCAAGGCGAACTTCATGGAGGGCCTCTCCGTGCTCGAGTACTTCATCTCGACGCACGGCGCGCGCAAGGGGCTCGCAGACACCGCGCTCCGGACGGCGGACTCCGGCTACCTCACGCGCCGGCTCGTCGACGTGTCACAGGACGTGATCATCCGTGAGGAGGACTGCGGGACGAAGCAGCACATCGCGTTCCCACTCCTCGAGGTCGAGAAGAGCCCCAGCAGCGGAGACGCGATCGCGCGCTGGATCCACTCCTCCCTCGCCGGCCGCACGCTCGCCGAGGACGTCTACAAGCCGCTCAAGGACGGCAAGCCCGGAAAGACCCTGCTTGCGGCGAAGGGCGAGCCGACGACGAACCGGCTGCTGGAGCGGATCTGGGAGGAGGTCGGCGACGAGGCCGCCGAGAAGCTCATGATCCCGATCCGCTCGGTCATCAAGTGCCGGAGCGAGTTCGGGGTCTGTCGCAACTGCTACGGCATCTTCCTCGCCACCGACGAGCTGTGCGAGATCGGCGATGCGGTTGGCATCATCGCCGCACAGTCGATCGGCGAGCCGGGCACCCAGCTCACGATGCGGACGTTCCACGGCGGTGGCATCGCGGAGGCCGACATCACCCAGGGCCTTCCGCGCGTCGTCGAGATCTTCGAGGCTCGCAACCCGAAGGGCGCCGCGGCGCTCGCCGAGATTCCGGGGCGTGTCGTCGTCGAGGACGTCGAGCGCGGCTCCAGGGTGATCGTCGGCGGCGAGGGCGAGGACGGCGAGGTCGAGGAGCGCGCGTATTCCTTCCCGCGCCGGACCCGGCTGCTCGTCGCGGACGGTCAGACGGTCGAGGCGGGCGACCCTCTCCACGAGGGCTCGCTCAACCCGGCGGACCTGCTTCGGCTCAAGGAGCCGACCGCGACCGAGCTCTACCTCGTCAGCGAGGTGCAGAAGGTCTACAAGTCGCAGGGCGTCGACATCCACGACAAGCACATCGAGCTCGTCGTCCGCCAGATGATGAAGAAGGTGCGCGTCGACTCGGCCGGCGAGACCGATCTCCTGCCCGGGCAGCTCGTCGACCGGATCGTGGTCGAGCGGGCGAATGACGAAGCTCGGGAGAAGAAGAAGGAAGAGGCGACGTTCGATCCGATGATCCTCGGCATCACCAAGGCGTCGCTCGCGACCGAGTCGTTCCTTTCCGCGGCGTCGTTCCAAGAGACGACGAAGGTGCTCACGGATGCCGCCATCGAGGGTAAGGTCGACTACCTGCGCGGGCTCAAGGAGAACGTGATCATCGGGAAGCTGATTCCGGCGGCGACGGGCCTCCGCCGGTACCGGACGGTGGCGATCGAGCCGTCGGAGCCGCTGCCGACGGCTGCTCTGGCACCGGAGGCCGAGGCGGAGTTGCTCGCAGCGCTCGAGGAGATCGGCGGCGACGGAGGAGGGCTCGACCTCTCGGCTCTCGGCCTCTCGTTCGGCGACGACGACGCCGAGACCGAGGAAGAGACCGACGACTGAGCGAGGCGTCAGAGGCACGAACCAGCCTCGTGACGGGAACTCGAGACAGGGACGGGCACCGTCAGGTGCCCGTCCCCAACCCTTCCCTCTCTGAGCCGGGCTCCGGCTCACGCACCGACTCGTCGCCGGGCTGTCCCTCGGACGGGGGACGGGGGCCCTGCTTCCCCGACACTACGATGAGGACGATGAATCGAGTGCTCCTCCTCGTCGTCGCCGTGGCGTCGCTCGCCGCTGCCGCTGCCGTTGCGGCCGTCAACCCCGTCGTGGCTGCGCTCGACAAGACGTCGAAGGCGAAGACTGCCGTCGTCTCGCTCTCCGGATCGTCGGTCTCGTCTGCGGGGAAGATCACGCTGCGAGGCCGCATCGAGCAGCGGGGAACCAGCATGCGCGTGAGGATGAGCATGGAGTCGCCGCTCGGCCCCCAAGACATCGAGGTCAGAGCTCTCACCGAGCGGGGCCGCTACG
>CAZCIJ010000371.1:0-2819 GCA_964498265.1 uncultured Gaiellales bacterium
TGCGCAGAATCCGGAACGGCTCGGCGTCTGCACCGAAGGGCTCGCCGAGCGTGACGAGCCGGTCGGCGGATCGGAATCTCCGCGGCGGATCCGGGATCCGGGCGAGCAGCGGGAGCTCGAGAGCCTCGCCGATCTCGTCCTCGGAGCGAAGGCGCGTATCGAGGAGCTCGCGCAGGAACGCGAGCCCGAGCCCGAGCGCCAGACCGACGACGAGCCCGAGCAGCGTGTTGCGCCGCGGGTGTGGTGCCACCTGCTGCGCCGACGTAGCCGGGCGCACGAGAGCGGGCGTCGCTCCCTGCAGGAGCGCAAGCGTCTCGAGGCGCTGCGAGCTCTCGAGGAGGGACCTGTAGAGGGCGGAACTCCGCCTTCCCGCCGCTTCGAGCTCCGCGAGCTGCCCGTCCAGCCTGTCCTGCGCCTGCTGGAGCGCGAGCGCGTCGAGCTCCTCGCGATAGTCAACGTACGACCTCGCGTAGGCGGTCGCCAAGCGCATGGCGAGATCCGCGCTGTCGGCCATCACCGTGAAGACGAGCAGGTCGACCTCCTCCGCGGCCGACACGCTCGAGTCGTCGATCAGCTCGGAGCCGTTGATGCCCTCCAGGCCCGCGGCTTCGACGGCGCGATCGGCGACGATAGGCGTTCTCGCGACCTCCGCTTGCGTTCGAACGAACCGCGACGCCTCACCCCCTTCTGAGGTGTCGATGCCGCTGAGGCTCGAGGCCAGGTCCTGCCGGCTGAGGAGCACGTCGGCCGAAGCCTCGTAGCGCGACTGCTGGAAGAGCGAGACGACAAGCGCGGCCACGGGCACGAGCACGACGGCCGGGAGGATGATCCACTTCCGGCGCCAGAAGAGGCGGAGGAGGTCCGGAAGGGACGCGACCTCGGGCCGATTCACTTCCGCGGGCATGATCAGCCGGTGATGGTGGGACCTTCGGGTCTCGGCGGGGGGCCTTCGACCCGCCGTCTCGAGCCGCGTCGAGACAGCCACCTCTGAGGGTACACGATCCTCCCTCGACCGGGTGATGCCGATCCAGTAGGCTGTGGCTCGTCCGCGGACTCCCCTCGGTCGGCTACTGACCGTCTGAGCGCTCTGAAGTGGCCCCAGTCTCCGTCGTCGACGTCGGCATCCCAACGTATGGCCGTCCCCCTTACCTCGCGCAGGCGATCCAGTCGGTCCTCGGCCAGACGCTGACCTCGTGGCGCCTGACGATCTCCGAGAACGGCCCCGGCGGCGGCTTCATCCAGGATCTTGTCGAGCCCTACCTCCGCGATCCTCGCGTGCGCTACGCACCCACCGGCGAGAACCTCGGGGCGCGCCGGAATCACGCAGTGGTGTTTCGAGCAGGCAGCACGCCTTTCGTTGCGTTGCTGCACGACGACGACCTCTGGGAGCCCGAGTTCCTCGCCCGTCGCGTCGACTTCCTCGAGGCGAACTCCGAATGCGGGTTCGTCTTCGGCGCCAACGTCGAGATCGACGGAGAGGGACGCGAGCTGGCGCGCTGCAAGCCGCCGCTCCGTGAGGGAGTCGTGCCGTCTGCGGAGTTCGTCGGGCGTCAGGCCGCCGCCAACCAGCCCGCGCCCTCGTCGACGCTAGTGCGCCGGAGCGCGTTCGAAGCAGTGGGAGCCAGGTTCGACGAGCGGTTCCTCTGCTACGACTGGGACATGTGGCTGCGGCTGGGGATCCGCTCCCCTGTCGGGTTCCTCGCCGGCTTCGACAGCGCCTACCGGATCCACCCGGCACAGACGAGCGCCAACCTGCACGAGTACGGCATCGAGATGGTCCGCTTCTACAGCCACATCGACGCGCTTGTCGCGCGCGAGCTTCCCGAGGCTCTCCCGCGCTGGAGGCATCGGAGCAGGCGGCGTTCCGCCGCCTTTCTCACGGCGGCTCTCGACGCGATCGAGGGCGAGCGCCGCCGGGACGCGCTGCGTTTCCTGACGCGAGCGGTTGCGGCGTACCCGCCGTCCGCCGTCGATCCACGCGTGCCCACTCTCGCAGCCTCGCTCCCGCTCGGCTCGCATGCTCCACGAGCTGTTGCCGGCCTGCGGCGGCTCGTCCACCGCCGCCGGCTGCGCGTCCACCTCCTCCCACCCTGGTAGTGACCCCGTGCAGGTCGTGATCCTCGCCGGCGGCTACGGAACGCGCCTCTCCGAGGAGACGGCTGTGCGGCCGAAGCCCATGGTCGAGGTCGGAGGCCGGCCGATTCTGTGGCACATCATGAAGATCTACTCCCACTACGGCCTCGACGACTTCATCATCTGCTGCGGCTACAAGGCGGACGTGATTCGGGACTACTTCGCCGCGTACCGACTGCACATGAGCGACGTGACGTTCGACCTTCGCACCGACGAGGTCGTCGTCCACTCGAGCGTCGCCGAGCCCTGGCGCGTGACGCTCGTCGATACGGGCGAGACCACGATGACAGGGGGACGGCTGCGGCGTGTCGCCCGGTACTTGGACGGTGAGACGTTCTGCTTCGCCAACGGCGACTGCGTGAGCGACTTGGATATCAGGAAGCTCGTCGCGAGCCACCGCGAGCAGGGCATGCTGGCGACGCTCACGGCAGTGCAGCCTCCGGGGCGTTTCGGCGTCGTCACCTTCCACCGGGAGCAGCCGACGATCTCGAGCTTCACCGAGAAGCCCGCCGGCGACGGCGGCTGGATCAACGGGGGTTCTTTCGTGCTCGAGCCGGGAGTGCTCGACTACATTCGGGACGACGACAGCGTGTGGGAGCACGATCCGCTGGAGGCTCTCGCTCGAGACGGCCAGCTCCATGCGTACCGGCACCATGGGTACTGGCAGAACCTCGACAGTCTTCGGG
>CAZCIJ010000372.1:0-2777 GCA_964498265.1 uncultured Gaiellales bacterium
GCACCGGATCGTCGAGGTGGCGAGCAACGACGGCTACCTGCTCCAGTACTTCCGCAACCGGGGCTTCGAGGTGCTCGGCATCGATCCCGCCGCCAGCGTCGCAGAGGCGGCCGCCCTCAAGGGGGTGCCAACAATCCGCCGCTTCTTCGGTGAGGAGACCGCGAGGGCGCTCGCCACCACCGTGACCGCCGACCTGCTGATCGCCAACAACGTGCTAGCGCACGTTCCGGACCTGAACGACTTCGTCGCCGGGATGAAGCTCGTCCTGGCCGGGGACGGGGTGATCACGGTCGAGCTCCCCCACCTCCTGCACCTGGTCGAGGACGCGCAGTTCGACACGATCTACCACGAGCACTTCTCCTACATCTCGTTCCTGGTCGCCCGCAAGCTGTTCGCCCGGCACGGACTGACCGTCTTCGACGTCGAGGAGCTGAGCACGCACGGCGGCTCGTTGCGAATCTACGCAAGGCACACCGGCAACGAGGACCCGCCCGTGACCGACGCCGTATCGGAGCTGGTAGAGCGTGAGCGTCGTCACGGCCTCGACGAGCTCGCGACCTACGGCTCCTTCGCCGAGCAGACCAGACAGCTCAAGTTCGACGCGCTGCGGGTGCTGCTCGAGGTCAAGGCGGAGGGCGCGACGGTCGTCGGCTACGGTGCGCCGGCGAAGGGAAACACCTTCCTCAACTACTGTGGAATCGGGACCGAGTTCCTCGACTACACGGTGGACATCAGCCCGCACAAGCAGGGCATGTATCTGCCCGGCACACGAATTCCTATCGAAGGGCCCGAGCGGATCGCCGAAACCCGCCCCGACTACGTCCTGATCCTGCCCTGGAACCTGCGGGAGGAGGTGATGGACCAGCTCAGCTTCATCCGCGGCTGGGGAGGGCGCTTCATCACGCGCACGCCGAAGATCGAGATCCTGCCGTGAGCACGTCTGCCATCAGCCCGATCCCTCTCCGCGATCCGTGAAGCTGCGGCGGACCCCGCTCGACGGGCTGCAGCTGGTCGAACAGCGACGCCTCGCAGACGATCGCGGCTTCTTCGCCCGCACATATGACGCCGAGCTGCTTGGGCCCGTGGTCCAGATGAGCATCTCGTTCAACCCGCGAGCCGGCACGCTGCGCGGCCTCCACTTCCAGGCCGAGCCGCACGCGGAGACGAAGCTCGTCCGCTGCACACGAGGTGCCGCCTTCGATGTCGCCGTGGACCTGCGAGCGAACTCGCGGACCCGGCATCGCTGGCACGCCGTCGAGCTCACCGAGTCGAACGGCCTCGCCGTGCTGATCCCGCCGGGCTTCGCCCACGGATTCCAGACGCTGAAAGACGACACCGAGATGCTCTACGCGATGTCCGCACCGCACGTGCCCGAAGCTGCGAGCGGCGTGCGCTGGGACGATCCCGCCCTCGCAATCGAGTGGCCGGAGGCGCCGGCCGGCGGGCGCCTGATGTCGGAGAGCGACGCGCGGCGCCCCCTGCTTGCCGACGGCTGAGCGCGCGACTATCCGCCGCTACCTGACGCGCTCGATCCAGCCGTTCCGCCAGTAGGTCACGGGCTCGGTGATCTCACCCTCGTTGAAGAGGAAGGTCGGGGTGACGATTCGGAAGCAGGGGTTCTCAGCAACGAACGCCTCCGCCGCGGCGCGGGGGTTGTCCTCCACCCAGGTGGGCTCGGTTCGCGGTGCGCCGGCGAGGTCGCCCATGATGCCGTCCGCCGCGATGATGTAGGAGCCGACCGATACCAAGCCTGAGTACGCCTCGAGCTCACGCAGAACGTGTTCCTTCGTGTGGTTGGCATCAAGGACCACCAGGACGCGCTCGGCGGGCTCGATTAGGCGCCTGACCTCGTCGATCACGCTCTCGGCGGTGGAGTCGCCCTCAACGAGCGTGATCAAGTCGAACAGCTCGTGCTGCTCGATCGCCTCTCGGTTGTGCGGGCGGATCTCGATGTCGACGCCGATCACCCGGCCGCGGGCCATCGACCGGCAGAGGCCCGCGTAGAAGACGAGGGACCCTCCATGAGCGATGCCGGTCTCGAGGATGACGTCGGGCTTCACCCGGTAGATCGCCTCCTGGATCCGCAGCATGTCGTCCGGGAGCTGGATCAGCGGACGACCCATCCAGGTGAAGCTGTAGACGTACTTGGTGTCCCAGCCACACCTCAGCCAGGCTCGAGAGACGATCGCGAAGGCCTCGGGCGCATCCAGCGCGTGCCGCTCGAGTCCAGACTCGCCGTCGTCCTCTACCCAGCCTTCCTCGAGGTCGATCCTGATCATGCTCGCGTGGCCCGGTAGGCCTCTACCATCGGCTGAAGATTCGCGGGCAGGCCGGCCGGAACCGACCCGAACTCACGCCGGATGCGCTCGACGGAGATCGGGGGCGTAGCGACCTCGGGCGCATCGCCCGTGACGACCACCTCGCAGCCGGTGCAGGAGGCGAGCGAATCCGCGATCGCACCGCTGCTCACCCCTCTCCCGCTTGCGACGTTGTAGACGTCGTGCGCGCCCGAGATCGCGATTCGCGGCAACAGCCTGACCACGTCCGCGAGCGCGACGTAATCACGCGAGTGCTCTCGCGAGCCGCGAAGGCGGATCGTCCCCGCGTCAACGGCCTCGCGTACGAGGGATGGCAGGAAGTTGTCGGACCCGAAGTCGTCGCCGAAGACATTGGAGAGGCGGACGACGCGGGTACCCGGCCGGCCGCTCGCCAGACAGAGCGACTCGCCCGTGAGCTTTGTCAGGTTGTAGAGCTGGTCCGGGTCCTGTGGAGCAACG
>CAZCIJ010000373.1:0-2775 GCA_964498265.1 uncultured Gaiellales bacterium
GGAGCTCGCGGAGCTCCTGCGCACCTCGGTCGAGGAGGTCGTTCGCCGCCAGGTCGAGTGCGGGATCGACGTCGTCAACGACGGCGAGTACGGGAAGTCCACGACCGCCGCGAGCGACTACGGGCCCTGGCTCGCGTACGCATGGGAGCGCCTCGGCGGGTGGGAGCGCCAGGAGGGCTCAGGCGGGCAGTTGCGGCTGCGCGACGCCGACCAGTTCCCGACGTTCTACCCGCAGATGTGGCAGGAGGTCGGCGGCGCCGCAGGAAGCGCCGCCGAGATGATCGCCCACACCGTCTTCACCAATCCGGTGACGTACGTCGGGCAGGGTCTCATCCGGCGGGACCTCGACAACCTGACGGGCGCCCTGGAGGGCGCGGACGTGGAGGAGGCGTTCGTCACGGCCGTCGCCCCAGCGAGCATCAGCCGGGGCAACAACCGCTACTACGAGTCTGAGCGCGACTACCTCTTCGCGCTCGCGGACGCGCTGCACGAGGAGTACCAGGCGATCGTCGACGCCGGGTTCGTGCTCCAGCTCGACGATCCCTCGCTCGGGGACGAGTACGCGCTCTCGCCTCCGGAGATGACGCTCGAGGAGTACCGGGCCGCCCAGGTGGTGAAGATCGAGGCCGTGAACCGCGGGCTCGACGGGATCCCGCGCGACCGTGTCCGCTACCACGTCTGCTGGGGAAGCTGGCACGGCCCGCACACGACGGACGTCCCGCTGCAGGTGATCCTCGACCTGCTCTTCGAGGTGAACACGGGAGCGCTCTCCGTCGAGGCGGGCAACGTGCGCCACGAGCTCGACTTCGAGGTGTGGAGGGACGCGGACGTGCCCGACAACCTCGTCGTCATCCCGGGCGTCGTCAGCCATGCCACCAACCTCGTCGAGCCGCCCGAGCTGATCGCCGAGCGGATCGCCCGCTACGCGGAGATCGTCGGCCGCGAGAGGGTGATCGCAGGAACGGACTGCGGGCTCGGCGGCCGTCTCCACCCTGAGCTCGCGTGGGCGAAGCTTCGGGCGCTGAGCGACGGCGCGCGCCTTGCGTCCGAGCGGCTGTGGGCCTCCGAGGTCAAGGCCGGCGCCTGACCCAGACGGTCAGGGCGAGGCGGGACCGCCTGCTGCGAGGCGGGGGCATCGGTTCGTCGGGATCGCCCGCGCGCGCTGGCCGCGCCCGTGCAGGCGGCGGCCCGCCCTGTGACTCGTGCCCTGTCCGGGGAATAGGGTGAGGATCCTGGCGAGAGAAAGGGGCGCGGTGCAAGGACGCAGGAGCGCCCTGCGCTGGTGCGCCGAATGCCACGGGCGCGACTGAGTTCGCGTGTAACCAGACGCGCCAGCGTCCAGCCGCCAGGGCGCACCGTATTCCTCGGACAGGGCACGAGGTCAGGTTGACACGTTCGGCGGGGTGAGCCTACACTCGCGCAATCGTTTGTAGGACAGCGGCCGGGGCGGATGCGTCCTGCCGAGCCGACCAGCGAGCGGGGCGCAGAGACGAAGCGATCGAGGACGGTGCCGTGGCGTGACCTCCAGGAAGCGCGAAGCCTGCGATGACTGACCTCGGCGTGATCCTCGCGGTCGCCGACCTCAAGCCGTTCCTCGTGCTCGGGCTGGCGCTCGGGGGCGTCTACGCCGTGTCCGGCGTCGGGTTGGTCGTGCTCTTCCGTGCGACCGGCGTCGTGAACATCGCCTACGGGGCCATCGGCGCCCTCAGCGCATTGATCGCGTGGTCGCTGATCAACTCCATCTCGAGCTTCGACTTCCCCGATGCGCTGGCCTACGTCGTCGCCGTCGCGTTCGGGGGATTCGCGTCGCTCCTGTACGGCGTCCTGATCAGCCGTCACCTCGCCCAGCGCGACCCGCTCGTGAAGATGATCGGGACGCTCGGATTCGCGCTGATCCTGCTCGGGATCATGTCCTGGGTCTGGAACCCGATCTTCGCGCGCTCGCTGAAGCTGCCGACGAGCGCCTGGAACTACTCCCTCGGCGACGTGCGCGTGAACTGGACGCAGCTCATGGCGTTCGGGTTCGGCATCGCCATGACCGCCGGCATCGCCGTGTTCCTGCGCAAGACGAAGCTCGGCACCGCGATGCGCTCGCTCGCCGACAACCGCGAGACCACGGCCATGCTGGGCGTTCCGGTGCGGCGAGTCGAGGCGGCCGCGTGGCTCGGCTCGGGCTTGCTGTGCGGCGCGGCCGGTGTGCTGCTCGCCGACATGGTTCGGCTGGACGCCGTGACGCTGACGTTCCTCGTGATCTCGTCGCTCGCCGCCGCCCTCGTGGGTCAGCTGCGGTCACTCTGGGGGACCCTCATCGGCGCGCTCGCGATCGGCGTGTTCGAGGCCTGCGGGACGGCGTTCGACGCCTGGGCGCCGTACAAGACCATGACGCCGTTCCTCATCGCGATCATCGTGCTGCTCTGGCTCGGCCGGCACCGCGTGCTGTCGATGACGTCCTCGGTGCCGAGAGGCACGGGCGCCCTCGCAGCGACCTCGAGCACGCGACTCGCCCGGTGGAAGCAGCAGGACGGTCCCGCGGGCATCCAGCGGGGAACCCTGCTCAGCGCCGGCGTCGCAGCCGCGCTGTTCGTCTTCATGCTCGTGGCCTTCCCTGCCCTCGTCGGCACCCGCTGGGAGCTGACGTTCACCACCGTCGCCATCTACTCGGTCGTGGCCCTCGGCGCCGGCTTCCTCTACGGGCGAGTGGGAATGATCTCCCTCGGTCAGATCGCGCTGCTGGGGGTCGGCGGATGGGTCGCGCTGCGCCTGCTGTGGGGAACG
>CAZCIJ010000374.1:0-2769 GCA_964498265.1 uncultured Gaiellales bacterium
CTCGGCCGCCACATCGGCATCGTCCGAGAGTTCGGTCTCGCGCCGGTCGTCGCCGTCAACCGCCGGCCCGAGGACACCGACGAGGAGGTCGAGTTCGCCAAGCGGCTCGCGCTCGAGAACGGAGCGTACGCCGCAGCCGTCAACGAGGCCTTCGCCCGCGGTGGCGAGGGCGCCGTCGAGCTCGCCGAGGCGGTCGCCGCCGCCGTCGAGGAGCCGAGCTCCTACGCACCTCTCTACTCGTTCGAGCAGCCGATCGCGGACAAGATCGAGGCGATCGCGCGCCGCGCCTACGGCGCCGACGGGGTGGACTTCCTTCCGGCGGCGCGGGAGAAGCTCCGGCGCTACGCCGACGGGGGCCTGGGCGACACGCCGATCTGCATGGCAAAGACGCACCTCTCGCTCACCGCCGACCCGAACGTGATGGGCGCCCCCACGGGCTTCCGCATCCCCGTCCGCGATCTCCGGCCCTACACCGGCGCCGGGTGGCTGGTCGCGCTCTGCGGCGACATGCAGACGATGCCCGGCCTGGGGATCACCCCGGCGCTCCAGAACGTCGACGTCGACGAGACCGGCCGCACGCTCGGGCTGTTCTAGGGGGCTGTCCGACCTGCGTAGGAGCGGGGCATGCCCGGGCCTACCTCGGCCCGACCGCGTGGGGGCCGGGCATGCCCGGCCCCCACGCGATGAATGGACCACGGACGGATAGCATGCCCGCCGTGGGTCAGCCCCGAGCAGAGATCCTGATCGAGCCGGACGCCCTCGAGGAGCAGCTCGACGACCCGGCCCTTCGCGTCTTCGACTGCACCGTGATCCTCGAGGTCGGACCCGAGGGCCTCAGCATCGGCTCGGGCCGGGACGACTGGGCGGCCGCGCACATCCCAGGAGCCGGCTTCCTCGACCTTCTGAGCGAGCTCTCCGACCCCGCGTCTCGGTTTCGCTTCATGCTGCCGCCGGCGGAGCAGTTCGCCGAGGTCATGTCCGGACACGGCGTCGAGGACGGCACCCGCGTCGTCCTCTACGACAGCCGCAACAGCGCGTGGGCGGCTCGCGTCTGGTGGATGCTGCGCGCCTACGGCTTCGACGACGCAGCCGTCCTGAACGGAGGATGGACCACGTGGGCGCTCGAGGGCCGGCCCGTGTCGAGCGAGCCGCCGCGCTACGCGCGCGGGCGGTTTCGGGCGCGGCCCCGCCCTGGCGTCTTCGTGGGCAGGGACGAGGTCTCGGCGAGCCTCGGGGAGACGGGCACGTGCCTGCTCAACGGGTTGAGCGAGGAGCAGCATCGGGGCACGGGGCCCACGGTGCCGGGCGGCCGGCCAGGTCACATCCCGGGGAGTCGGAGCATGCCGGCCGACAGCCTCGTCGACGGCCGGACGCAGGCGTACCTGCCCGAGGAGGAGCTGCGCTCCCGCCTCGCCGGTGTCGGCGCCACGCGCGCTGAGCGGTTCATCACCTACTGCGGCGGCGGCATCGCCGCAAGCGGCGTCGCCTTCGCGCTCCGCCTGCTCGGGTACGAGAACGTCGCCGTGTACGATGCCTCGCTCGAGGAATGGGCGACCGATCCGAGCCTGCCCATCGAGGTGGGCTGATCCGGGCTCAGGGGGCCTCGGCCGCCTCCGGCGGGTAGACGGCGTCGGGCTCCTGCTCGAGGCCCGGAGGCAGGTCGATGATCTCCGCGGTGAAGCCGAGGTCGCGCTCGGTCGAGAAGTACGAGAAGCGAACGCCGTTGTAGAGTCCGCCCTGGACCTTCCGGTGCCCCTTGCGCCGAAGCTCGGACTCGGCACGATCGTAGTCCGCGGGACGGAAGGCGATGTGGTGGATACCCTCCCCGCGCTCGCGCAGGAACTCGGCGTACGTGCTGCGGTCGTCGAGCGGCTGGATCAGCTCGAGGAAGCTGTCCCCGAGCGGTGCCAGCGCCAGGCGCATGGCGTACTCGGAAGGCTCGTCGTCGCGAACCATGTCCCGCACGGTGTCCGGGTTGAACTCGTAGATCGACCACGGGCCGATCCCGTACTCGTCGTAGTACGTCCGCACGGAGGCGTCGAGGTCGCGGACGATCACGGCGGCGTGCAGCACGCCGGCGAACAGCTGGTCGGGCATTCCCACTCCTCGTCGTCGGGAGCTTGAGGGGGCATCGTACCGGCGCGGCCGGCAGGGTAGGGTGACTCGCCCGTGACGCTCCCGCAGCTGGCAGTGACCCTCGCGATCCTCGGCGGCTTGGGGCTGTTCGCGAGCCGCTTCGGGCTCTCGGCCATCCCCGCCTACCTGCTCGCGGGGCTGCTGCTCGGGCCGAACGAGCCCGAGGCGCTGAACGTCGTCGAGCCGTCGGACGTCACGGACTTCGTCGCCCGGCTCGGCCTCGTCTTCCTGCTCTTCTTCCTCGGGCTCGAGTTCAGCTTCGACCGCATCGCCCGCAGCGGCAGGCACGTCGGCCTCGGAGGCGTGATCGACCTCGTGATCAACGCCGGGCTCGGAGCGCTCGTCGGGATCGTGGCGTTCGGTCCCAGCTTCGCAGCGATCATCGTGGCCGCGGGCGTCTACGTCTCGTCGAGCGCGGTCGCCGTCAAGGCGCTCATCGACTTCCGGCGCCTCGCGGACGACGAGACCGACCTCGTGCTCGCGATCCTCGTCTTCGAGGACATCGTGCTCGCGCTCGTCCTCGGCTTCACGGCGAGCGGCGGAGGCGAGGTCGCGGACACGCTCTGGGTCGCCCTCAAGGCGCTCCTGTTCCTCACCGTGTCGCTCGCCGCCTCCCGCTTCCTCACGCGCCCG
>CAZCIJ010000375.1:0-2765 GCA_964498265.1 uncultured Gaiellales bacterium
AGCCTCCCGCCGGGCCAAGCCCGGCTCCGGCGGCGCATCCTTGCGGCCCACGATCAGAAAAAACGTGTCACAACGCCACGAGTTTCCGCACCCAAGAAGGGCTAGTTCGAGACGGGCTCGGCGCCCAGCTCGTCGAGCGCCTCGTCGAAGCTCTCCACGGCGACGATCTCGATACCGCCGGCGTACTCGCGCGCCTCCTCCGCGTTCCCTTCGGGGACGACGAAGACGTCGGCCTCGGCCTCCTTCGCGCCGATCGCCTTCTGCTTGATGCCGCCGATCGGCTCGACGCTCCCGTCCAGGCTGAGCTCGCCCGTGACCACGATCAGGCGTCCCTGGTCGACGTCGGAGCCGAGCTCGTCGACGATGTCGAGGGCGAACGCCAGGCCGGCGGACGGGCCGCCGACCGAGCCGGCGTCGATGTCGATGTCGATGGGGAGGTCGATCGTCGCCGCCTGTTGGACGATGATGCCGATGACGGCCCGCCCCGGGTCGTCTGGGGCCGGCGCGGTCTCGAGCGTCACCTCGCTCAGCCCGCCCGAACGGCGGTACGCGATCTCGACGGTCGCGCCGGGCTCGACGGGCTCCATCGCATCGCGCAGGTCCGCCGGTGTCTCGACGGCGCGGCCGTTCGCCTCGACGATCACGTCGCCGGGGCGGAGCCGTCCGGCGGCCGGCGTGTCCGGGACGACGGTCTGGATCTCCGCGCCGCTCGGCGTTGCCTCCACCTCGTATCCGAGCGACTCGAGGGCGACCGCGGCGGCCACCTGCTGCGACCGGGTCATGTCGAGGCTCGAGGTCTGCCGCCGCTGCTGATCGCTCACGCCGTGCGGATTGATCGCCTGCGCGGAGATGAGCGAGGCCCCGCTGTTCAGGCCGGGCATCAGCCGCTCGAGCAGGTTCGCTCGCCGAACGAGGATGTCGACCATGTAGATGCCGGCGTCGTCGCCGGCTGCCTGTGGGCCCTCGTCCGCGATCTGGACGAG
Source organism: uncultured Gaiellales bacterium (assembly GCA_964498265.1). Taxonomy (GTDB): domain Bacteria; phylum Actinomycetota; class Thermoleophilia; order Gaiellales; family Gaiellaceae; genus CAZCIJ01. The sequence continues at coordinate 984 of CAZCIJ010000375.1, forward strand.
CGGCGCGACCGGCCTGGCCTCGTCGGGGAGCAGGAGGTACTGGCCCGAAGGCGTGAGCCACAGACCGACCGCCGTACCTCCGAGCGCAACGACGACCACGGCGACGATCGCCCAGCGGCGGGAGCGCAGCCGCGTCCACATAGTCCGATCGTAGCCCGCTCGCTTCGATGCGAGTATGAACCCGCGTGTCCGAATGTGAAGGGGCGAGAAGCTGTCGTTAAGGGCCCCGCGGCTACGCGAGCACGGCAACCACGTCCCGGACGGCGTCGGCCGAGCGCTGCAGCTCGGCGAGCTCGCCGTCGGAGAGCTGCAGCTCGATGATGCGCTCGATGCCGCGTCGTCCGAGCACGACGGGCACGCCCATGTAGAGCCCGTCGATCCCGTACTCGCCCTCGAGGAGCGCCGTGCAGGGCAGGACGCGCTTCTCGTCGAGGACGATGGACTCGACCATCTGCGCCACGGCCGCGCCGGGCGCGTACCACGCCGACGTGCCGAGAAGCTCGACGACCTCCCCGCCGCCCTTGCGCGTCCGCTCCACCATCGCCTCGATCCGCTCCTCGGACACGAGCTCTGTGAGCGGCACGCCTCCGACGGTGGTGGCCGAGACCACCGGCACCATCTGGTCGCCGTGCCCGCCGAGAACCACGGCCTGCACGTCCCGGTCCGACATCCCCGTCTCCCAGGCGATGAACGTGCGGAAGCGGGCCGTGTCCAGGATGCCCGCCATTCCGAAGACGCGCTCCTTCGGGAGCCGTGACACCGCCTTTGCCACGTGGCACATCGCGTCGAGCGGGTTCGTGACCACAACGAGGATCGCGTCCGGGGACACCTGGAGGGCCGCCTCGGTCACGGATCCGACGATGGCTTGATTCGTCGTGACGAGGTCGTCGCGGCTCATGCCCGGCGAGCGGGGCTTGCCGGAGGTGACGACCACCACGGCCGAGCCGGCCGTCTCCTCGTACGAGGTGGTCCCGATCACCCTGGCCTCGTATCCAAGCACCGGGCCGGCCTCGTCGATGTCGAGAGCCTTGCCCTGGGGCAGACCCTCGATGATGTCGACGAGGACGACGTCCGCGTAGTCGCGCCGGGCGATCTCCTGGGCGGCCGTGGCGCCCACGTTCCCGGCCCCGACGACGGTGATTCTCGGTCTCAAGCTCCGAATCCTCCTCGATCTCGTCCCGGCCAGGACTCTAGCCAACGTTCAGGTACATTCCGCGCCATGAACGACTTCCGGCCGGGACTCGAGGGGGTCGTCGCCTTCATGACGGAGATCGCCGAGCCCGACCGCGAGGGCGGCTCACTCCGCTACCGGGGCGTCGACATCGAGGAGCTCGTCGGCCGTGTCCCTTTCGAGGGCGTGTGGGGGCTGCTGGTCGACGAGTCGCTGACGCCGGGACTCGAGCCAGCAGCGCCGTACACCCTGCCCGAGCCGACCGGCCGGGCGACCGCCGACCTCCAGACGGCAACGGCCCACCTGGGCGCCGAGTGGGGCTGCGGCAAGCTGATCGACATCTCCGACGACGACGCCCGGCGCGATCTGCGCAGGCTCTCGGCGACCATGCTCTCGATCGTCGCGCAGAGCGCCCGCGTGGCGGACGGGCACGAGGCTCCCGTCGACCCCGAGACGGTGATGCAGGGCGCGACGGCAGCCGAGCGCTTCCTGCTCGAGTGGCGAGGCGAGGCCGACCCGAGGCACGTGAAGGCGATCGACACGTACTGGATCTGCACCGCCGAGCACGGAATGAACGCGTCGACGTTCACCGCGAGGATAGTCGCCTCGAC
>CAZCIJ010000376.1:0-2754 GCA_964498265.1 uncultured Gaiellales bacterium
TCGAGCTCCTTCGCGATCGGCGCGCGCGAGAGGATGGCCGCATCCGCGGCGAAGTCCTTCGAGTCCTCCGGCACGCCGAGCTTCTTCGGCAGCTGGACGAGGTGGCGGACGAGCGCGACGATGTCCTGGTTCGTCAGCACCCGCACGCTGTCGGGAACGTCCACGCCGAGCCGCTGGTTCAGCTTGTAGCGGCCGACCTTCGTCAGGTCGTAGCGCTTGGGATCGAAGAAGAGCGCCCGCAGCAGGCTGCGCGCGTTCTCGAGCGTCGGCGGCTCACCCGGGCGCTGCTTCTTGAACACCTCGATGACGGCCTCCTCCTCGCGCGTCGAGGGGTCCTTCTCGAGCGTGTTGACGACGAAGGGCGAGTTGTCGAACAGCGCGAGGATCGCCTCGTTCGAGGTCGTGTCGAGCGGCTCCCCCGTCGAGGGATCCTCGGCGGGGAGCGCGCGCAGGAGCGTCGTGATCGGCAGCTTGCGCTTGCGGTCGATGCGCGCGTAGACGGCGCCCTTCTTGTCGATCTCGAGCTCGAGCCACGAGCCTCGGGACGGCATCAGGTTGGCCGTGAAGACCTGCTTCGTCGCGTCCTTGGGCTCCATCAGGTAGGCGCCCGGGCTGCGGACGAGCTGGGTGACGATGACTCGCTCGGTGCCGTTGATGATGAACGTGCCCTGCTCGGTCATCATCGGGAAGTTCCCCATGAAGACCGTCTGCTCCCGGATCTCGCCCGTCTCCTTGTTGACGAAGCGGACGACCATCGAGAGCGGGGCCTCGTACGTCAAGTCCTTCTCGCGGCACTCCTTGATCGAGAACTGCGGCTCGCCGAACTCGTAGCGGCCGAACTCCACCGCCAGCGTGCCGGTGTAGTCCTCGATCGGCGAGATGTCCTCGATCGTCTCCCGGAGGCCCTCCTCGAGGAACCACCTGAAGGAGGCCTCCTGGATGTCGATGAGATTGGGAACGTCTAGAACATGGTCGAGACGGGAGAAACTCGTTCGCTCACGGCGAGCAGCGACCTTGGTGGTCAAAGGCAGCGACCTCCCTCTGGGCAGGGTCAAACGTCCAACAGGCGTGCGTGGGCGCGAATCGGCGGCGCGACCCATCAGCGTAGCAGACGACCCGGACGCAGCGCAAGCCTCAGCTCACGGTCGTCCGCGTTCTCCACAGGAGAGTAGACGGTCGTGTGGATAATTTCAAGCCGCGCAGCGTTGCGGCGCTGTGACGGCTATGTGAGCTCGACGCTGGCTCCGGCCTCCTCGAGCTGGCCCTTGATGCCGTCCGCCTCTTCCTTGGCGACGCCTTCCTTGACCGGCTTGGGCGCCGAGTCGACAAGCTCCTTCGCCTCCTTCAGCGTCAGGCCAGTGACGGCCCGGACGACCTTGATGACCTCGATCTTCTTGTCCCCTGCGCCGGCCAGGATGACGTTGAACTCGGTCTTCTCCTCGGCCGCGGCGGCCTCTCCCGCGGCGGGAGCCGCCGCCCCGGCGCCGGGTGCCGCGACGGCGACGGGCGCCGCAGCCGACACGCCCCACTCCTCCTCGAGGCGCTTCTTCAGCTCGACGAGCTCGAGCACGGTCATCGAGCCGAGCTGCTCCACCAGGGCATCGGTACCTGTGGCCATTCCTATACCTCCTCGGGTGCTTTTTCTGATTCGTCTTCCGTCTCTGATTCGCCTTCCGTCGCCTCGGGCGTGCCTTCCGTGGCCTCCGGCGCCTGCTGCGCCTCGCTCGGCTGGGGCGCTCGCTCCGCCTCGCCCCGGCCTGCCTCCGGCGCGGGCGCGGCTGCCGCCTCGGCCTGGGGACCGCCCGACTCCTCGAGCTGGTGCATCCGGGCGTCGATGAGGGCGGCGAAGTCGCGCAGCGGCGCGGCGAAGATGCTCACGACTGCCGAGGCGGGGCCCACGATGGCGCCGAGCAGCTGCGCTCGCAGCACCTCCTCCGGCGGGAGCGTCGCGAGCTCGCGCACGGCGTCCGCGCCGATCGCGTTGCCGTTCAGCAACCCGCCCCTGAGGCTCATCCGCCGGGTCTGCTGCGCCGTGTCCGCCAGGGTCTTGGCGACCGCGACCATGTCGCCGTCGCTGACGAACGCGATCGCGGTCGGTCCGTCGAGGAGCGCCTCGAGGCCGTCGACGCCAGCCGCCTCCGCGGCGCGCTTCGTCAGGGTGTTCTTGACGACCGAGAAGCTCGCGCCGCTCTTCAGGAGCTCGGTGCGCACGCCGTCGAGCTCCTTGTGCGTGAGCCCGCGGTAGTCCGCGACGAGCAGGGTGTCCGCCGCACGCAGCCTCTCGGCCAGCTCGGCGACGATCCGCTCCTTGTCCGCCCTCAGCACTTCTCACGTCCGGTGAGAAGTGCTCGATCACTTTCTCTTGCCATGGCTCCTCCCTCCAAGCCGCTACCCGCCGGAGGCGGGCAGCGACTGTCGGGAAACCGTCTCGCGCCGCACGCCTCGGCTGGACTTCCACCCCTTGGGGCCGCCAGCTGTCTCCGGCGAGTCTTCCGCTACCGCGGAAGCGAGTGAGATGCAGTCTCTCGGGTCCTGTCCGTCTCTCTTTCAGTCTCCAGAGATTCCCGCGTCGGCGGGAATCTCGAGGTCGCGCGTCCTGCTGGGATCGACCTTCACGCCCGGCCCCATCGAGGTCGCGACGGTGATCGAGCGGATGTAGCGCCCCTTCGCCGCGGCCGGCTTCGCGCGCACGATCTCGTCGACGACCGCCGCGTAGTTCTCGAGCAGCCGCTTCTCGTCGAAGCTCTTCTTCCC
>CAZCIJ010000377.1:0-2742 GCA_964498265.1 uncultured Gaiellales bacterium
CGATCAAGGAGCAGGTTGCCTGCGCCTGCCGGGTGCTCGCCCTCGAGGGCTACACGGATCTCACCCTCGGGCACGTCAGCACCCGGGTGCCCGGCGAAGCCGCGATCCAGATCAAGCGTCGCGGCGTGAGCCTCGACGAGGTCGAGCCCGACGACGTCGTGGCGCTCGACCCGGAGGATGAGGAAGCCTTCGGGTCGCCCGAGATGCACCTCGAGGCGGTCCTGCACACCGAGGTCTACCGGGCCCGGCCGGACGTCGGCGCAGTCATCCACGGGCATCCTCCGTACGCGACCGCGCTGTCGGCCTGCGACGCGGAGCTCGAGCTGCTCACGCACGACGCGGTGCTCTTCGCGGAGGGGCTCGCCGTCTTCGAGGAGACGCCGGAGCTGATCACCGGCCGCGAGCTCGGTGAGGCGGTCGCACGGGCGCTCGGCTCGCGGCAGGTCGTGCTCATGCGCAACCACGGCGTACTCGTCGTCGGCAAGGACCTCGGCTGGGCCGTGCTGGCCGCCGTCACGCTCGAGCGCGCCATCCGGCTGCAGACGATCGCCTCCGCTCTCGGGCCGACGCGGCCGATCTCTCGCGAGTGGGCCGAGCGCATGTGCCCCGAGAAGTACAACGACCGCCTGGTCGACGAGTACTGGAGCGCGTGGATTCGCAAGCTGCGCCGGCTCGGTCACGGCCTTCGCGACTGATGGAGCTCGCGTTCACGGTCAACGGTCGCGCGGTCGTGCTCAGCGTGCCGCCGCAGGCGCTCCTCCTCGACGTGCTCCGGGACGAGCTCGACCTCACCGGCGCCAAGCGCTCGTGCGACGTCCAGGTGTGCGGGGCATGCACCGCCCTCCTCGACGGGGCCCCGGTCAGCTCGTGCTGCACGCTCGCCTACGAGGCCCGAGGACGCGAGGTCGTGACGATCGAAGGACTTGCCAAACGCCCGGGGTTCACCGAGCTCGAACGGGCGTTCGTGGCGCATGCCGCGGTCCAGTGCGGCTTCTGCACGCCGGGGCTCCTGCTCACGGTCGCGGCCCTGCTCGACGAGGGAGCGCTCTCGGACGAGGACGCGATCCGCGACGGGCTCGCCGGCAACCTCTGCCGCTGTACGGGCTACAAGGGCATCGTGGAAGCGGTGCGCGAGCTTGCCGGAGCGGACGCTCGGTGACGACGGTCGCCGACACCTCGAGGCCCGGCCTCGTCGGCCGCTCCGTCGAGCGGGTCGACGCCGCCGCGAAGATTCGGGGACAGGCGGAGTTCGCAGGCGACATCGTCGTCCCGCGAATGCTCCACGGGAAGGTGCTCCGCAGCCCGCTCGCGCACGCGCGTCTCCGCTCGCTCGACGCGAGCCGGGCCGAGCGCCTCCCAGGCGTCGTCTGCGTGCTCACCGGTCGCGACCTCTCCGAGCTCCCGAACCCCTGCTACGGCCACGCGATCAAGGACCGCCCCGTCGTCGCGATCGACCGTGTCCGCTTCGCGGGCGAGCCTGTCGCCGTCGTCGCCGCCACCGAGGAGGAGACCGCCGAGGCGGCCCTCGGGCTGATCGAGGTCGAGTACGAGGAGCTGCCGGCCCTGACCACCGTCGAGGAGGCGCTCTCGGCGGACGCACCCGCGCTGCACGAGGGCCCCATCGTCGCCGGGCTCTTCCACGGCCTCGGCGAGCTCCGCGAGCGCGAGGGGAACGTCTGCTACCGCTACCGGATCGACCGAGGGGAGGTCGAGGCCGCCTTCGCGCACGCGGACGTCGTCGTCGAGGGCGAGTACACCTTCCCGGCCGTCTACCAGTACGCGCTCGAGACCCACACCGTCGTCGCGAGCGCGGACGCCGACGAGATCACGGTCTGGGCCTCCTGCCAGCATCCGTTCCTCGTCCGGGCGGAGCTCGCGGACCTGTTCGGTGTCGCGCTTCCGCGCGTGCGCGTGATCGTGCCGTACCTCGGCGGGGGGTTCGGGTCCAAGTCCTATACGAAGATGGAGCCGATCACGGTCGCGGTCGCGCGAAAGGCCGGCCGGCCGGTGCGGATCCAGAACCGGGTCGACGAGTCGATGCTGACCACGAGGCGGCACGGGATGCGGTGCCGCATGCGTACAGCCGCGACCAAGCAGGGCCGCCTGCTCGGCCGCGAGGTCGAGGTCTGGCTCGACACGGGAGCCTATGCGGACAACGGCCCTCGCGTGACAGCGACGGCCGGGGACGCGGCCCCGGGCCCCTACCGGTGGGCCGCCTACCGGGTCGACGCGGCCTGCGTCTACACGAACACCTCCCCCGCCGGCTCGTACCGCGCCTTCGGCGCGTCGCATCTCCAGTGGGTCGCCGAATCCCAGGTGGACGAGGTCGCCCGCCGCGTGGGCCTCGACCCCCTCGACCTCCGCCGCGACAACCTCTGCCAGCCGGGCGAGGAGCTCCGGGCAGGCGGCAAGGCGCTCGACGCCGATCTCGTCGGGGACGTCGAGAGGGCTGCCGCGGCGATCGGCTGGAGCGAGCCGAAGGCACCGTGGACCGGTCGCGGCGTCTCGGTCGGCTTGCTCGCGGCCGGAGCGCACCCCGTCTCGTCGGCCGCTGTCCGCCTCGAGGCGGACGGATCGGCGGTCGTGCTCGTCGGCACGACCGAGATGGGCCAGGGCCCGCGGACGGCCTTCGCGCAGATCGCCGCCGAGGAGCTGGGGCTCCCCCTCGAGCGCGTGCGCGTGCAGGGAACCGACACGCGCTCCACGCCGTCACGCCGGCGCAATGCCTTTTGGATTGTCGCT
>CAZCIJ010000378.1:0-2707 GCA_964498265.1 uncultured Gaiellales bacterium
AGCAGCTCGTCGTTCCGGCGGTAGTGCGGCGTGTCGATGATCCGCTGCTCCTGCCACGGGCTCCACGGATGCGCGCCGGTCGCCCCGAGCGCGATCCCTCGCGAGTCCGCGAGCGCGAGCAGCTGCGCGCGTCGCTCGGCCAGGCGCGCGGCGGCCTCCTCGAACGTCTCGCAGCGCCCCGTGCGCACCTCGACCTCGGACGAGATGAGCTCGCCGACGAGGTGCTCCTCGACCTCCGTTCCCCTGGCGGCCTCGGCGAGCTCCTCGAAGCGGTTGGTCAGGGCGAGCGTCGCCGGATCGAGCACGGCGAACTCCTCCTCGACGGCGAGCGTGAGGTCGGTTGCCTGCTCGAACTGCTCGCGGGCGAGCGTGATCTGCTCGTCCGCGCTGAGGCGCTGCCCGTCGCCCATCAGGAGACCTGCCCCGCCCTCCGTGGTAGGGACCGGGCGTCGCCAGCGACCACCGGCCACGCCCGCCCTTGGAGGGGCCGGGCATGCCCGGCCCCTACGTCGTTGTCGAGCCAGGAGGCGGCGCCGTCGAAACAGAAGGCCGCTGGGGGGCTGTCCGGACAGCCCCCTACTAGGTCGTCGAGACGGGCGTCTGCCATCCGGCCGAAAGTATCAGAGCCGCGATTCGCTCCCAACTCCACCGGCTCGTCGCCGCCCGCCGGGCTGCGGCCGAGAGGAGGTGCCAGTCGTCCCGCGGAAGGCGCAGGATCGCCTCGAGCTTGCGGGCGAGGTCGTCCGCGCTCCCGCTCTCGAAGCTCGCGAGCTCACGGTACTCGGGCGGGTACTCGGCCTCGAGCCCCTCGGAGATCTCGGCGAGGCCCGAGTGGTTCGCGACGAGCGGCGGCGCGCCGCAGGCGGCTGCCTCGGCGGCGACCATGCCGAACGCCTCCGGGAAGGTCGACGGCGTGACGGAGACGTCGGCGAGCGCCCACAGATGCGGGAGGTGGCGGTGCTCGAGCGGTCCCGTGAAGAGCACCCGCATGCCCTTCGTCTGCGCCTCGAGCTCCTCGCGAATGTCGCCCCAGCCCACCATGACGGTGCGAACGCTCCCGTCCAGCCGCCGCAGCGCGTCCACGAGGACGTGCGCCCCCTTCTCGCGACTGATCCGCCCGACGAAGACGAGCGTCGGCTCCTCGCCCTCCAGGAAGGACGCGAGGCGCTCGGCGTTGCCCTCGTCGGGCAGGCGCTGGTTGTGCGCCTCGGGCGGGTTGGGAGGATCCGCCCGCGCCTCCTCGACGAGACGCGCGTAGGCGACGTCCCGTGGCTCCGGCGCGAAGTGCTCGACGTCGACGCCGGGCGGGATGACGCGTACCCGCTCCAGGTAGTCGCCTGGACCCACGACCTCCTCGATCGTGTGGCGGATGTGCTCCGTCCCCGCCACGATCAGCTTCGCCGTCTCCAGCGACTCCCGCGCCCACTCGACGAGCTCGGGCGCCTCCCGCATCGAGAACTCGAGCTCCGACCCGTGCGCCTTGACGCCGTAGGGCTCACCCGTCGCTGCGCCGACCGGTCCGCCGAGGACGAGGTGGTTCGTGAAGACGACGTCCGCCGGAAGGTGCTCTCGGATCGCGGCCGCGTTCGCCTCGACGAAGCGCCGGCGCTCCTCCCATGAGAGGTCCTGCACGCGGCGGGCCTCGAGATCCTCGTAACGGTCGATGACGAAGACGGGCAGGATACGGCCGATGTCGGGCCTCACGACCGCCGCACCGCCGAGCTCGTGCTGCTCCGGATGGGCGTCCTGGCAGAAGACGGTGACGTCGTGGCCGAGACGCGACCAGGAGCGCGCGAGCGCGCGCGTGTAGATGTTCGAGCCGGTGCCCGCGAGGAGGTAGCCGTGCCAGAGAAGAATCTTCATGCGTGAGTGACCATCGGCTCGTCGAGCGTGCTCGTTTAGGGGACCGCCGCGCCTTCGAGCAGCTCGTCACGACGCACCGGCACCGCCTCTACACGCTAGCGGCGCGCGAGCTGGGCTCGGCATCCGACGCCGAGGACGCGGTCCAGGAGACGCTCGTCCGCGTCTGGCGAGCGCTCCCGCGCTTCCGCGGCGAGGCGAGCTTCTCGACGTGGCTGTACCGGATCTGCCTGAACGCCGTCGCCGACCAGCGCCTGCGGCGCGCCCGCGGGACGGGCGTCCCGCTCGAGGAGGTCGCCGAGCCGGCGGACCCGCGAGACGCGATCGCCGCGCGGGAGCTCTCGGACGAGCTGCAGCGCGCGCTGGCCGAGCTCGAGGACGTCTATCGCACCCCCGTCCTCCTCTACGACGTGCTCGGCCGCTCGTACGCCGAGATCGCCTCGATGCTGCAGGTGGCGGAAGGTACCGTGAAATCGCGGATCTTCCGCGGGCGCGCCGAGCTGGCCCGGCTGCTTGGAACCCGTTCGGAGGCCCGGGAGTCCAACCAGTGATGGCCGGTGCACACCCCAGCGACCTCGAGCTCCTCGAGTACGTCGAGGGAGAGCTCGACGACGAGGCCGCCGCCGCTGTGCGGCGGCACCTCGCAGCGTGCGAGACGTGCGCCCGGGAGGTGGCGGCGACCGAGCGCGCCCGCTCGAGCCTTCGCGCCTCCCCGCTGCTCGAGCTCTCGGAGGAGCGGCTTCGCGCGATGGTCGAGAGCCTCCCCGATCACAAGCCGGCCGATTCCCCGCAGCTGCGCTCCTTCCTCGGGTCGAGACGGCGGCTGCTGGCCGCGCTCTCCCCCGCC
>CAZCIJ010000379.1:0-2681 GCA_964498265.1 uncultured Gaiellales bacterium
TCGGCAGTTCGGCTCGAACATCGAGCTGATCGCGCCGGCGACGTTCGTCTCGCTCGCGATCCCGCTCGTCGTCTTCTTCGCGTTCCAGCGCTACTTCGTCCAGGGGTTGCTGGCGGGCTCTGTGAAATGAGTCTTCAGCGCGGCGGCTGTGCCATCGTCGGAGGCGGGCTCGTCGGCTTCACCGCCTACGCGACGCTGCGGCACGGCGGGCTGCAGCCCGAGGAGATCGCGGTCTTCGCAACCCAGGACGACCCCGCTGCGGCGTGGCGGCGACGAGCGGCCTCGATCCGGCAGCGGCTGATGCGCTCGGAGAGCGACGGCCATTGCGCACCCGCCTCGTTCCCCGGTCTGGCCGTGCGCGAAGCGCTGCGGCGAAAGAGCCCGGTGCCGCTGCTCGCGAGCGTCTGCGACCGCTACCGCCCCACCGTCGAGGAGTTCCTGCGCCACGTCGAGGAGCTGCGCGAGCGCAGCGGGTGGGACTGGAGCGTGCGCCGTCGCACCGTGCGCCGCATCGCGGCCGTCGACCGCGGCTTCGAGCTCGACGGGGAGGGGCCGTTCGCCCACGTGCTCGTGGCGCCGGGACACCCGGGGCTCAACGTCCCGGCCGAGCTCGCCGCCGACCCGCGCGTCGTCCACGCCTACGAGCCGCACGAGTACGCGCCTCGCCTGGCCGTCGTCGGCGCCGGCATGGCGGCGGCCACCGAGTGGCTGAACGCGCTCGAGGCCGGGGCGTCCGTTGTGTCGGTGCGCCGGCGCGACCCGGAGCGCAGGCCCCTGAACGTGCCGCGACCGCTGTTCACGCGGCGCGGGCTTGCCGCCTACCACCGCCTCGGCGCTGGGGAGCGCGTCGCATTCTTGCGACGGCTCTCGGCCCCGTCCTACCCGCCGGGCCGTGCCTGGGATGATCCCGTCGCACGCGCCGCGAGCGAAGGGCGCTTCGAGGTCGCCGACGACGTCGACGGGGCCGAGCAGGTGATCTGCGCCACGGGCTTCAGACGCGGGTTCGTCCACGACCCCCTCCTGGCGGCCCTGGTCGCCGATCACGAGCTGACGACCGCCGAGTCGTGGATCGTGCTCGAGCCCGACTCGACCGTCCCGGGAGCGACCGACGCGGCGCGCACGCTCTCTCTGGCCGGCGCGCCGGCGCAGTGGGCCTTTCCCGCGGCCGACACGCTCGCCGGCGCGAAGTACGCGGCGCGCCGCTTCCTCCGCCGGGTTCAGGCATGTCGTTCACGCTGAGAGGGCGGATCGAGACTCGAGTCGCCGCGGCGCTTCTGCCCCTGGCGGCAGCGTGTCTGCTGGCGTTGGCCCTCCAGACGTGGTGGCCGCTCGAGCTCGCGCTGCTCATGGTGGGGGTCGGAGCGGCGCTCGACGTGGCCGTCTACCATCGCGCGCTCCCCTACCAGACGGGCTGGCTCGCGCTACCGCTCGGGCTCGTTGAGCTCGGCGTCGTCATGGCGGTCGCGCTGGCGCTCGGCGTGGGCGCGCCGCTCGCCGCGGCGCTCGGGTTCTTCGCCGGCTCGTGGGCCCTTGCCCAGCTCCTGACTCACGCCGGTTTCCCGCTGGCACGGCTGACGTACGGCGACGACGGCGGGGAGCTCGGACGGGGCGGGCTGCTCGCGGCCGGAGCGTTCGCGGCGATTGTCGTGTCTGCCGGGGGCGTCGCATGGGCGAGCCAGCCGCCGACGGTGCGCCTCGAGGCGGGCATCCATCAGGGCCCTCTCGTCCTCGACGGCGAGCAGGTCCTCGTCGGCGAGCCCGGAGCGGTCATCCAGGGGGGACTTGTCGTCACGGCCGACGGAGTCACTGTCCGCGACCTCACGGTGATCGGGGGCGAGCATGGAATCGAGGTAGACGGCGCCGAGCGCGTTCGACTCGAGCGCGTCCGCGTCTCGGGCGCGACGCTCGACGGGATCAACGTGCGACGCTCGCAGGTGACGATCGAGGACTGCATCGTCCAGTCCGCGGGCGAGTACGTCCAGGGAATCGACATCTCCTTCGCGCTCGATCTCGCGCCGAGCGTCGTCGACGGCTGCATCGTCGACGGAGGCCAGGAGGGAATCGTGTCGCACTCGGCACACGTGCTCTTTCGCGACAATCGTGTGACAGGCACGAGCCTGCGCGGCATCACCGTCACGGAGATGTCGATGGGGACAGTCGAGGAGAACGACGTGTCGGACGCGCTCGGCGTCGGCATCTTCTGCGGCGACTATTCGCAATGCGAGATCGAGCAGAACGTCGTGACCGGAACCCGGATCGACGAGGCGTCAGGAAACCGCACCCGGCTCGGCTACGGCGTCGTCGTTCACTTCGGCGCGGCCGCCGTCCTCGATCGCAACGACCTCGGCGGGAACCCGGCTGAGATGGGTGCGTTCAACGACGCCGAGATCGAGCATCGTTGAGGTTGCGTTACGCCTCCGCCTCGAGACTTGTGACACCGGAGGTCTAGTCGCTACGGTGCATTGCTCCAACTTTGTAACACGCTGGATGGAGAGCACATGCTGTACGGACTGCTTCGCGCGCTCGTCAGGCTCGAGACCGGCCGCAGCTGCCGGGACTGCTGCGAGTCGATCCTTCCCCGCGACGCCTTCGGCATGAGCGAGGGCGTCTGCGAAACCTGCCGGCGATAGCCTCAGCCTCAAGAGCGGCGTTTACGCGCCTCCTACCCGGGGAACCGGCTA
>CAZCIJ010000380.1:0-2657 GCA_964498265.1 uncultured Gaiellales bacterium
CTCCTCGAGCTCGCTGAGCTCGTAGCGGTCGATGCTGGTGGTCAGCTGAATCATTCCTCCTTGGGTCGGTCGTACGGAAGCGCAACCGCAGACGCGCGCACGAATCGTTACGAAAGACCAACAACGCACGCAAACCTGCGCGCATCGCCTCCACTAGGAAAAACGAGAGAACTCGCCGCTGGATTCCCGCTTCGGGCGCGAGGGCGGTCAGACGTCGAGGCGCGCTGGGGCGTCAGCGGGGTCGATGCGGACGCGTATGCTCGTTCCCTGCTTGGGAGAGCTCGTGATGTCCAGCTGGCCGTTGACGCTGGCGGCGCGCTCGCGCATCGATTGCAGTCCGAGCCGGCCGGGGTGCGCCTGGCTGGGGTCGAAGCCGGCCCCGTCGTCCCAGACCTCCAGGCTGAGGGTGTCGTCGGCGGCGCGCAGCTTGAGGCCCACGCGGGTTGCGGCTGCGTGCTTGACGGTGTTGTGGAGGGCCTCGTGCGCGATCCGGTATAGCGCCTCCTTCACGGGGAGCGGGACGTCGGGCTCGTCGGCGAGGTCTGTCGTTACGGGCAGGCGGTGGCGCGAGCGGATGGCCTCGGCTTGCTGCTCGAGCGTGGTCACGAGCCCGTCGGTCGCGAGCGATTCGGGCCGCAGCGCCAGGATGAGGGCGCGCATCTCGGTCATGGCTGCGTCGGCGAGGGAGAGCACGTACTCGAGCGCTTCTCGGCTGCGTTTGGGATCGTCGCCGAGGAGCGCTTGAGCGCTCCGCGCGCCGAGCGCGATCCCGTAGAGCGCTTGCGAGACCGAGTCGTGGAGCTCGCGGGCGAGCCGCTGGCGCTCCTCGAGCGCCGCGTTGTGCTGGGCTTCCCCGAAGAGCCGGGCGTTCTCGATCGCGACGGCTACCTGCGCGGCCACGGCCTCGAGGACCACGCGCTCGTCGGCCGGGACGCCGCCGTGCCGGTACCGGCAGCGCATCGTGCCGAGCTGGCGCCCGCGCGAGGAGATCTCGAAGGTGAGCGTGTCCTCGGCGCCGTGGGCCTGACGCTCGCCGGGGGGGTAGGAGGACGCCCAGCAGCTCGCGCGCGTCTCCGGGTCGACGAGCGATACCGAGCAGGCGGCCGCAGTCGTGGCCTCGACGGCCGTCCGGGCCACGAGCTCGGTCATGCTCTCCGGCGGGTGGTCGACGTTCAGCTCGGCTGCGAATCGCGAGAGGATCGCGATACGGCTCTCGAGCAGCTTCTGAGCCTGGCGGCGCTCGGTGACGTCGTGCGCGATCACGCACAGCGCTTCCCGGTCGCGGTAGCGGATGGGGGTCGCCGCGATCTCGGCGTGGAGGATGGAGCCGTCTCGGCGCCGGAGCCGGCGCTCGCCGATGCGCCCGCCTCGCGCCTGCCTGACCTGGTGCACGTTGGCGTCGACGCTCTCGCGGTCGTGGTCGACGATGTCGTACACGGTCAGCCGGCCGAGCTCCTCGGCCGTGTGGCCGAGCGTGTCCCTGAACGCCGGGTTGGACTCGAGGATCCCAAGCGTGGCGATATCGACGAGGGCGATGTTCTCGCGCGCCTCCGTGATCACCGTGCGCCAGAGCCGCTCGCTCTCCTGGAGCGCGGTGGCGGCTCGCTTGGCCTCGGTGATGTCCTGCACCTGCGCGATGCCGTACACGGGCGTGTCGTCGGCGTCGCGCGCGAGCGACGCGCACAGGAGCCCCCAGACGACGGTCCCGTCCTTGCGTACGTAGCGCTTCTCGAGCTGGTAGGCGCGGATCTCGCCGGCGAGCAGCCGGCGCATCTCTCGCAGGTCCTCCCCGAGGTCGTCGGGGTGGGTGACGTCCGGGAAGCTCAGGCGAAGGAGCTCGTCCTCGTCGTAGCCGAGCATCTCGCAGAGCGGCGGGTTGACGCGCAGCCAGCGGCCGTCGTCCATGTCGACGACCGCCATGCCGATGGCCGCCGACTCGAACGCGCTCCGGAACGGGTCGCGGCCGTCGCTCGTGCCGGCCTCTACCATTCCTCGGCTCGCAGCTCGTCGAGGCTGACGAGGCCCGTACGCAGCGCCTGCAGCGCCGCCTGTGTGCGGCTCGCCACCCCCAGCTTGAGCAGGATACTCGAGACGTGAGTCTTCACCGTCTTCTCGCTGATCACGAGGTCGCGCGCGATCTGCTTGTTCGAGCGGCCGCGGGCCACGAGCCCGAGCACCTCGGTCTCGCGTGCCGTGAGCGCGTCGGGCTGGTCGGGCCCGCGCACCTCGCTGACGAGCAGCGCCGCCGCGTCCGGTGTGAGGTACACACGACCCTGCGCCACCGCGCGCGCAGCGCGCCTGAGCTCGTCCGCATCGGTCGTCTTGAGCACGTAGCCGGCCGCGCCGGCGCGCACGGCGCTGGCGACGGACCCGTCCTCGAGCACGCTCGTGAGCGCGATGACCTCCACAGCGGGCAACTCGGAGCGGATCGCCTCGGTGGCGGCGATGCCGTCCATCCTCGGCATGAGGATGTCCATGATCACGACGTCGGGACGCAGGGAACGCGCCAGCGCCAGCGCCTCGACACCGTCCTTCGCCTCGCCCACGACCTCGAACTCCTCATCGAGGCCGAGGTACATCCGTAGTCCCTGCCGCACGACGTCGTGATCGTCCACGATCAGGGCCCTGATCATCGCCGGTCCTCGCTCCGCATGGGC
>CAZCIJ010000381.1:0-2613 GCA_964498265.1 uncultured Gaiellales bacterium
GACCACGCTGCTTGGTGCATGCCCTCCCCGCGGGCACGCCCATTCGGAATCAATCGTCTAGACGGCCCGGTCGAGGGAGCCGATCCTCTCGACGAGCAGCTCGAGGAAGCGACCGGCGTCGATATCGGCGCCGACGTGCGCGTTCGCGGTGTTGCCCGTCCGTCGCCAGACGTCGACGACCGTCCGTCCACGGCAGAGCGTCGACTGGCAGTCGACGGCGACGTGACGCTCGAGCGTGGAGACGAGGTCCGGCCAGACGACGTGGGCAACGGCCACCGCGTCGTGCACAGGCGGCCCCGGGAAGCCGTACGTGCTCCGATGGAAGCCCTCGAGGAAGTCGGCGAGCTCGGCGACGACGGCGCCCGTCCCGCCGGCCGCCCGCAGGCGCTCCTTGTACGGCGGCGTGAGGAGGGCGCGGTGCGTGACGTCGAGGCCGATCATGGTCACGTCGAGGCCGCTGTCGAAGACCCGCGCCGCGGCCTCCGGATCGGCCCAGACGTTGAACTCGGCCGCCGGCGTGACGTTTCCCTCGGCGATCGCCCCGCCCATGAGGACGAGGCGCTCCACCCTGCGCACGAGCCCGGGATGGCGCGCGAGGAAGAGGGCCACGTTCGTGAGCGGCCCCGTCGCGACGAGCGTGACCGGCGCCGTCGAGGCGCGCAGGACGTCACCGAGGAAGTCGATCGCGTGCTGCTCCACGGGACCCCGGCGCGGAGGAGGCAGCGCCGGGCCGTCGAGGCCCGACTCCCCGTGCACCCAGTCGGCGACGACGAGCTCGCGCACGAGCGGCCGCTCGGCGCCGGCGGCAACCGCGACGTCGTCCCACCCTGCGAGCTCGAGCACGCGGATCGCGTTGGCCGTCGTCTTCGCCAGCGACTGATTGCCGGCGACGGTCGTCACGCCCAGTAGCTCGAGCTCGGGGCTTGCCAGCGCCAGGAGCAGCGCGATCGCGTCGTCGTGGCCCGGGTCGCAGTCGATCACGACGGGCGTCGGCATCTGCGCAGTATCGGGGCTGTTGCATGACAGGCGCTTCGTCACACTCCGAACGTGCGGCGCCGGAATTCGCGTCGCTTGCGCGAACGACGACTACGCGAACCCGGGGGCGTAGCTCGTGACCGTCCGCACCCACTCGGAGGACATGCTCCTCGGTCGCGTTCACGGCGACGTCCTCCAACCGAACACCCTGGGTCGGGCGGTCGAGGAATGCTGGAAGCGACTGCCCGGCCACCTACCGGGCATTGCCGTCGACGCCTTTGCGATCCTTCCCGATCACGTTCACGGCATCGTCATGCTCGGCGGGGCGGGGCAAGCCCCGCCCCTACACACCGTCGTCGGAGCCTTCAAGTCCTGCGCGAGCCGCGTGGCGGGCACACGGCTGTGGCAGCGCGGGTACCACGACCGTGTGATCCGTGACGAGTCCGAGCTGGCAGCGTTGCGACACTACGTCACCTACAACTCGCTGAACCCACGTCGCCCGCCCCACCTACGCGACCCGTAGGGGCGAGGCTTGCCTCGCCCGGCTACAGCGCCAGGCCTGGCTCCTCGAGCAGCTCGACCACCGTACGCAGGAACTCCGATGCCGTCGCCCCGTCCACCGCGCGGTGGTCGCAGGAGAGCGTCATCTCCATCCTCGGCCGTACGACCGGCTCGCCGTTCTCGGCGACGACGCGCTCCTCGATGGCGCCCACGGCCAGGATGCCGACCTGCGGCGGGTTGAGGACGGCGAAGAAGCGCTCGACCCCGTACATGCCGAGGTTGGAGATCGTGAACGTGCCACCCTCGAGATCCTCGGGCGTCAGCCGGCCGTCGCGGGTCCGCCCGACGATGTCGGCCCGCGCGGCGGCGATCTCGGCGATCCCCAGCGTCTCGACGTGGCGGATGACGGGCACGACCAGGCCGTCCGGGATCGCGACGGCGATCCCGATGCTGGCCGTGCCGAACACGCGCACCGAGCTCTCCTCGTAGTGGGCGTTCATGCCGCGGTGGCGGAGCAGGGCGACCGCGCAGACCTTCGTCAGGACATCCGAGTACGTGGGCCGGGGAGCGTCCTCCGGGGTCTGCGCGAGCAGGCGCTCGCGCACCTCGACGGCGCGGCGCATGTCCGCTGTCATCGAGATCGCGAAGTGGGGAGCCTGCCATGCCTCGGTCAGCCGCCTCGCGATCGTGCGGCGGACGCTCGAGAGCTTCACCGGCTCGCCGTCCGCCGTGACCGGCACAGGCCGTTGCTCCCAGGCCGGGGCGGCGGCGGCACGCTCGACGTCCTCTGCGACGACGCGGCCTTCCGGCCCGGTGCCGGCGACGCGGCGAAGGTCGACGCCGCGCTCCTTCGCGATGCGCCGCGCGAGCGGCGACGCCTTCATCCTCGCTCCGTCGCCGGCGGGCGCCCGGACGGGGGCGGCCTGCGGCTCCGCTCGGGCAGCACCCGTCGGTACCGGCTCCTCTGCCTCCGGCTCGGCCGCCTCAGCGTGCCGCTCCGGCGCAGCAGCCTTCTCCGCCGTCGAGTCGGCAGACTCGACGGCGATATCCTCGCCCGCCTTGCCGACGACGCAGATCGGCTTTCCGACCTCGATCTCCTCCCCCTCGCCGGCGAGGATCTTCAGCAGCACGCCGGAG
>CAZCIJ010000382.1:0-2582 GCA_964498265.1 uncultured Gaiellales bacterium
GTCGTGCGGAAGGCATCGAGCCGGGGGAGTGGCGCGACGTGCCGGTGGATCCCAGCCACCTCGGCGTCGAGGCGCGGGCCAGCGTGCCGCGAATCGCCCAGCTCGTCCTCCGCCCACCGGACGGTCTCTCCGAGGAGCAGGCGGAGTGGCGGGCCTACCGCGCGCGGCGGCGCGCCGAGCAAGAGGGCGGCGCCTACGTCGCCTCGTGCTCCTACCGCCTCGTCACCTACAAGGCCCTCTGCGCGGCCGACCAGCTCGGCGAGTTCTACCTCGATCTGAAGCGGCCCGACCTGGCCGTTCCCTTCGGCATCTTCCACCAGCGCTTCTCGACGAACACGTCCCCGTCGTGGGAGCGGGCCCAGCCCTTCCGCTTCCTGTGCCACAACGGCGAGATCAACGCGATCCAGGGGAACGTCAACTGGATGCGCGCGCGGGAGGGGAACTTCGGCTCGACGGACGACGACCTCTACCACCCGGTCCTCGACGAGTCGGGCTCGGACTCGGCCATGCTCGACAACGCCCTCGACTTCCTCGTGCACGGAGGCCGCGACGTGCGGCACAGCCTGTCGATGCTGATCCCGCCGGCCTGGGAGGCGAACCAGGAGCTGCCGGAGGAGGTGCGCGACTTCTACCGCTACCATGCCGGGCTGATCGAGCCCTGGGACGGGCCGGCGGGAGTCGTGTTCACCGACGGCCGCGTCGTCGGCGCCGCCCTCGACCGCAACGGCCTGCGGCCGTTGCGATATGCCGTTTGCGAGGACGGCTTCGTGATGTGCTGCAGCGAGGTCGGCGCAGTCAGCCTCGAGGGACGCGGCCGTGTCCGCCGGGGCAAGCTCGGTCCCGGGCAGATGATCGCCATCGACCCCGAGCGCGGCTTCGAGGAGAACGGCGCCGTCAAACGCTGGCTCGCAGGCCGGCAGCCGTACGGCGCGTGGCTCGAGGAGGGGCTCGTCGACGGCTCGACCGGATCGCCGCTCGAGCCCCCCGACGAGGACCTCGCTTCGCGCCACGTCCGTCACGGCTACACGCGGGAGGAGCTGAACATGATCCTCCGGCCGATCGCCTCGCACGCCCACGACCCCACCTACTCGATGGGCGACGACACGGCGCTCGCGCCTCTCGCCGGCCGCGGTCGCCCCCTCTACCACTACTTCAAGCAGCGCTTCGCCCAGGTCACCAACCCTCCCATCGACCACCTGCGCGAGCGGTTCGTCATGAGCCTGCGCACGGTGCTCGGCGGTCGCGCGCCCCTCCTGGTGGAAGGGCCCGAGGTCGCCGCGGGGATCGAGCTCGGAAGCTTCCTGCTCTTCCCCGACGCCCTCGGGCAGTTCGCCCCGGTTCGGCTCGACGCCACCTTCGACCCGGCGGAGGGGCTGGAGGCCGCCTGCACGAGGCTCGGCGACGAGGCCGAGGCCGCGGTGCGCGCCGGCGCGGGGATGCTGCTCGTCTCCGACACCGCGCCCGGCCGCGCGCCGATCCCGGCGCTGCTCGCGACGGGGATCGTCCACCACCGCCTCGTCTCGACTGCCCTGCGCACGCGGGCGACGCTCCTCGTCGAGACGGACGAGGCCCGGGAGGTGCACCACTTCGCGTGCCTCCTCGGCTACGGTGCGGAGGCCGTGTGCCCGCGGCTCGCGCTCGAGACCCTCGCCCAGCTCGCCGCGCGGGACAAGATCGGCGGCGACCGCCCATCCCCGCACGAGGCACAGCTCCGGTTCAAGCGCGCGATCGAGGACGGCGTCCTGAAGGTGATGTCGAAGATGGGCATCTCGGACATCGCGAGCTACTGCGGCGCGCAGATCTTCGACGCCGTCGGTCTCTCCCACGAGGTCGTCCACCGGGCCTTCGCCGGCACGCCCTGCCCCATCGGCGGCGTCGGCTTCTCCGAGCTCGAGCGCGAGATCCTCGAGCGCTTCGAGGCGGCCGGCGCCCCCAAGCCCCAGCTCGAGAACCCCGGCTACATCAAGTGGCGGAAGGGCGGGGAGCCGCACGCGACGAGCGGAGACGTCGTCGACGCGATGCACGACCTGGCGGCCGCCCACGCGCTCCGGCAGGCGGTCGCGAACGGCAACGGCGCCGTCGGTCGCGACGGCTGGGATCTCTACGACCGGTTCGCTGCGCTCGTGGACGGGCGCGCACCCATGGAGATCCGCGACCTCCTCGAGCTCGTCCCGGCCGCTGAGCCGCTGGCGCTCGACGAGGTGGAGCCGGCCGAGTCCATCCTGCGGCGCTTCTCGGGCGGCGCCATGTCACACGGAGCCCTCTCGGCCGAGGCGCACGAGACGATCTCGATCGCGCTCAACCGTCTCGGCGCGAAGGCGAACACGGGCGAGGGCGGCGAGGACCCGGCGCGCTACCGGGACGAGCGCAACTCCGCCATCAAGCAGGTCGCCTCGGGGCGTTTCGGCGTCACGCCCGAGTACGCGGCCCACGCGCAGGAGCTCCAGATCAAGATCGCGCAGGGCTCGAAGCCGGGCGAGGGCGGCCAGCTGCCGGGCCACAAGGTCTCGGAGGAGATCGCGCGCCTGCGGCACACCGTCCCGGGCGTCGCCCTCATCTCGCCGCCGCCGCACCACGACATC
>CAZCIJ010000383.1:0-2571 GCA_964498265.1 uncultured Gaiellales bacterium
CCGGCCGCAGCTCCTCGTCACGGCTCGCAACGATCACCGCCAGCCCGCCCTGCAAAAACTCGGCCAGCTCCTCGGAAAAAACAGGCGACCCAGGCTCCGACACCGGACCAGAGTATGCACCTGGCCCAGCGATCTCCCGGTGATTCTGTTTCGCGCAGCGACGGAGCGGCAGCTTGCACCGACGGGCGCCGGCGCGTTCGTAGCGTGTGGCGGTCTGCCGCAGGGCTGCCGCAGCCCAGGTCGGCCGGAAGCTCGCCGAGCGTGAGATTGCCCTTCTGGACAGCCCCGGGCCACGAATAAGACGGGCCGCTTGCCGATCTGCGGAAGGGCTCCGGCGCACAGGACTGCCTGAGCAGATTGAACTTCCCCGCTCCTTCGCCTATGGCAGCGGGCGAGTCGCGGGCGCGTGCGAGCTCGCGTGCGACCCCGGCGGCATTCGCACGCTCAACGCAGCAAGCCGCACACCCGGAAAGTCGCTGCAAATAGGGACAATCCCGCGTCCCAGGCGCCCCCCTCCTTACCCGCGATCCAGCACAGACAACAAGAAATCCCGATTTGCAGGTCTTTTAAAGCCCTCTGGCGGACTCGAACCGCCGACCCCCTCCTTACCATGGAGGTGCTCTACCAGCTGAGCTAAGAGGGCAGCGGGGTCATTGTAGGCGACCGGCTCAGGCGGCTCCCGGCTCGCCCGGATACGATCGGCGGTCGTGCCGTTCGATGCCGGGCTCATCGGCGCCATCCACGTCGAGCGCCTGCGCAGGCGGGGCGCGCTGCGCGACCCGGCGGCGCCGAACGTCGTCTTCCAGACCTCGACGATCGACGCGCTCCTCGACGGTCGGTACGAGGGCGACCTCACCTTCGGCGAGCTCGCCGCCCACGGGACCCTCGGGCTCGGGACCGTGCAGCAACTCGACGGGGAGATGGTTGCGATCGACGGCTGCTTCTGACGCGCGGACGAGACCGGGCGGCTGAACCTCGTCGATCCGTCCGAGCGCACGCCGTTCGCGGTGGTCGTGCCCTTCACGGCGGGCGCCGAGGCCGGAATCGACCAGGCGCTCGACCTCGCCGGCCTCTGCCACAAGATGGAGGAGCTCGCCGGGCCCGCGGCGCCGTGCATCGCGTCATCCGACCTCCACCTCGAGCTCCCGCCCGGCGTCGAGCTCACGAGCGACATGAGCGCCGGCACGCGCGAGCTGCTCGAGCGCCTCGAAGGCGCCACCGGCCGCTGAGCGCACCGGTCGCCGAGCAGCCGTTCGATGGGGGAGGGAGGATTCGAACCTCCGAAGGCGGTGCCAACCGGTTTACAGCCGGTCCCCTTTGGCCACTCGGGAACTCCCCCTGGCAGCGTCAGTTTAGTGAGGGCCGCCCGCGCGCCGGCGGAAGTCGTCTAGCCCGTCGCAACCGGCCCGACGGCCGCGACGATCGCGCGCGGCGGGAGGCCGAGCGGCTCGAGCGCCCCGCGCGCGACGAGCCTGACGAGCGCCGAGACGCATGCGGGGCAGAACTGCGCTCCGGTCGTGCGCCGCACCTCCGCGAGCGCTTCGCGGGGCGGGCGCCTGGGACGGTAGACGCGCGTCGTGAGCATCGAGTCGAGCGCGTCCGCCAGGTGGATGATGCGCGCGGCGAGGGGGATCTCCTCGCCGGCGAGCCCGTCCGGGTAGCCGCTGCCGTCGTACCACTCGTGATGGTGGCGGATCGCGGGCAGAGCGCGCTCGACGAAGCCGACGGCTTCGAGCATGCGCGCGCCTTCGGCGGAGTGGCTGCGCATGATCACCCACCCCTCCTCGGTCAGGCTCGTCGGCTTGAGGAGGATCTCCTCCGGGATCGCGAGCTTGCCGATGTCGTGCAGCACGGCGGCCTCGCCGAGCATGCGCAGCTCCTCGAGCTCGAGCCCGAGCTCCGCGCCGAGCGCAAGCGAGAGCTCGCGCACCCGCCGCGAGTGGGCGGCGGTGTACGAGTCCCGGGCGTCGACGGTGGCGAGGCCTTCGAGCATGCTCGACCGGCTTGGCACGTCCCGAAGTTCGCGACCGCGTCCGAAATGCCTCCCCCGATCGGGGGATGGTCGCTCCGCGCACGCAGGCAGACGGGCAGGGCGCCGCACGCGGAAGCCGCGAGCAGCGGGGTGGGCCCCCGCGCCTACACTGGCCGGATGAGGCTCGAGGTCGAGTCCGCGCTCGCCCGGGCGGCCGGCCGCCTGTCGCGGCTCGCCGGCCGCGGCGGCGGCACGACGCTCCCCGGCAAGATCATCACCTCGATCGACTCCGAGGCGGTGGGGCGGCTCGCCGCGAGGCTGCCGCTCGGGACGGCGCTCGTGTCGGCGACGAACGGCAAGACGACCACAGCGGCGATGGCGGCGGAGATCCTGGGCAGCCGGATCCGTCTCGCGCACAACCGCGCAGGGGCAAACCTCGCCTCGGGGATCGCCTCGGCGCTCATGGAGGCGCGGGAGGCGGAGCTGGCGCTGCTCGAGGTGGACGAGGGCGCCTTCCCGCTCATCGCCACGCAGACGCGGCCGCGCGCCGTGCTGCTCGACAACCTCTTCCGCGACCAGCTCGACCGCTACGGCGAGCT
>CAZCIJ010000384.1:0-2550 GCA_964498265.1 uncultured Gaiellales bacterium
ACGTGCTCAGGCACGATGCCGTGGGCATGAATAGCCTGGGCGACCACGTCGACGTTCCGCGACTACGAGGAGTACGCGACGGTCGTGGAGCGGCTTCAAGAGACTGGGTGCATCGCGGACCACACGCACATCTGGTGGGACATTCGCCCGCATCCGCGCTTCGGCACCGTCGAGGTTCGCGTGATGGACGCGGTCAGCCGGGTCGACGACGCGCTCGCCATCGCCGCGTACGTCCAGGCCCTCGTCAAGCGCCACGCCGAGGCCTACGAGCGGGGCGGAACGCTGCCGAAGCTGCAGCAGACGCTCGCGAGCGAGAACAAGTGGCTCGCGGCGCGCTACGGGCTGTCGGCCCCGCTCATCGACCTCTCGAACAGGAGCAGCATCCGCGTCTCGGCCGCCCAGCTCGTTCGGCGCAACCTCGCCGCGCTGGAGCCGCACGCGCGGGAGCTCGGCTCGGATCGCGAGCTCGAGGGGATCGATCGCATCCTGCGCGACGGCAACGGCGCCGAGGAGCAGCGCCAGCGCTTCGCCGAGGCGCGTGACGTGACCGAGGTGACCAGGCAGATCGCCGAGCGCACCGAGAGCGCCCTCCTCGTCACCGCGTAGGCACCGCCGCGGCGGCCCAGAGGGCCGCTGCGGCGCAGGATCTCGTCGGGAGGCCGGTCTAGGAGGTCAGGCCCAGGAGCACGACTCCGCCGACGACGGTCACGATCCCGACCCATTGCAGGGGCGTCGGCCGCTCGCGCAGGAAGAGGACGCCCGCCAGAACGGGGATCAGCGCGTACGGCGCCGACGCCGCGCTGACGACCGAGGTCGGAGCACGCTCGACGCCCACGTTGAGAGCGACGTACCCCCCGGTCTCGACCACCGCGAGCAGCACGATGAGCGCAAGGAGCCTCGGAGAGCGATCCGGAAAGCGCATTCCTCCCGTGCGCAGCGACGCCGCCGCGAGGAAGACCGTCGCGAACCCGCGCGAGAGGAAGATCGGGACGAGCCAGCCGTAGTCGATGGCGTGGTACGCGTTCCCGAAGACGAACCCGCCAATCGCCACGACCGTGACGATCGCGAGCACGAGCCCGAGCGCCTGCCGCCGCTCGATCCTGCCGACCTGGCGCAGGTCCGAGGACGCGAGGAGCACGCCGAGCATCACGGCCACGATCGCGGCCACCTGTCCGCCCGCGAGCGACTCGTGGAGCACGATCACCGCGAGCACGAGCGCGACCGCCGCGTACGCCGAGACGATCGGCGCGACGACGGAGATCGGCCCGATCTCGAGCGCCTTGTAGAACGTCAGGTACGACAGCGAGCCGATCGCGCCCACCCAGACGAACCGCCGGAGATCGCCGGGATCGAAGCCGTCGAGGGCGCCGGTAGCCGCAACGAGGGCGCCAAGGATGACGCAGGCGACGACGTGGAACCCGAGGACGACGCGGAACGCGCCTGCGAGCCGCGAGGCGACAGTGGCCGTGTAGTCGGCGATGCCCCACAGCAAGGCCGCTGCCAGCCCGAAGGCGACGCCCACGCCCGGAGACCTCCCTCGTGGTGATGTCGATCCAGACTATGCGCTGGAGGGAGCCAGCGCGGCTTAGCAGGACGGCTCGGGCGCGCGCCGCCGGCCCGCTCTGTCCCGCCGCCCGCCTGCAGCTCCTCTCTCGCGCTCCTACCATGGATCGCGTGTGGCATCCACAGGGGACCGGTAAGCCATGACGCTCGGACGACCCGTCGACCTCCACGGTCTCGCGTGATCGGACCCGGGGCGACCGTCCCCGCGGCGCGGGTGTGGGTGGACCCGCACGGGCCTCCCACGGACGTGGCCACGCTCACCTCGGGTCGGCCTGCGCTGCTCGTCTTCTACCTCTTCGACTGGACCGGGACCTGAACGGACGAGCTCAGCCTCCTGCGTGACAGGAAGGCCGACTTCGAGGAGGCGGGCGTTCGCCTCTTCGGCATCTCGCGAGACAGCCCGTCCTCCCATCGGGCATGGCGCGAGGTCCTCGACCTCAACTATCCGCTCGTCTCGGACTGGAACGGCGAGGCGGTCAGGGGCTTCGGGGTCGCCGGCGAGCGCGAGTCGATGCGCGACGTGCCGCTTCGCAGCGCGTTCCTCGTCGGAGGAGACGGCATCATCCGCCAGGCATGGCGGTACGAGTCGAACGAGGTCCCGGACGTCGAGGAGCTGCTCGAGGCCGCGCGCTCGCTCTCCTGACGCGACCCGCGTCCGCCTTCACGCTGCTGTACGTGGCGGCCGCGGTCGTGGCGACCGCGCCGGCCGTCGCCCGCCTGAGCTCGGCCTTCATCGCGGGTGGCGGGCCGGGCTTCGGCGAGCCGACCGCAGGCGACCATCTCCAGGCCGTCTACCGCTTCTGGCTCGTCGGGCACCAGCTCGAGCAGGGCGCGGCTCCCTGGCGCGACCCGTACAGCTTCCAGCCGCTCGTCGACCCTCAGCTCGTGCTCTCGGGCTGGCCGTTCGGGCTCCCCTTCTGGCCGCTCGATGCGCTGCTCGGCCCGATCGCCGCATGGAACCTCCTGCTCCTCGCCACCATCGTGCTC
>CAZCIJ010000385.1:0-2549 GCA_964498265.1 uncultured Gaiellales bacterium
CGACGCGCTTCGGGGATGGGCGGCTCGTCGTCTCGGTGGAGGCCGACGGCGAGGGAGACATCGTGCGCTCGTCCTCGGAGATGAGGCGGTACGAGGTCGACAAGCGCTGGACGCCCACGCCGTGGGCCGGCGACTTCCGCGACTACAAGCTCCTGGGCGGCATGCGCATCCCCACCCGGGCCGAGGTGCACTGGGACCTCCCGGACGGCAGGTTCGTCTACTGGCGTGCGACCGTGACCTCGGCCGAGGCCCTCGACGAGCCCTTCCCCCGGGGGTAGGAGGACAGCCGCGTCCATGCCGGCCGAGAACCCCCGAGCCATGCACGTCAGGGCGATGACTTACGGGAAGAGCGTGGCGTCGCCGGCCGGAGCGCCGGCGTGCGCGCGCCCGAGCTGGGTCGCGACGCGCCCCCGGGGGGTTCGCTGGATGAGCCCGAGCTGGAGCAGGTACGGCTCGTAGACGTCCTCGATCGTGTCGGGCTCCTCGCCGAGGGCGACCGCCAGCGTCGAGAGGCCGACCGGCCCGCCGCCGAACTTCTCGACGATGGCCCGCAGGAGCTCGCGGTCGATCCGCTCGAGGCCCTCGTCGTCGACCTCGAGGAGCGCGAGCGCGTCCCGGGCGACCTCCAGCGTGATCGCGCCGTCGTAGCGCACCTCGGCGACGTCGCGGACGCGGCGGAGAATCCGGTTCGCCACCCTCGGCGTCCCGCGCGAGCGCTGCGCGATCTCGGCGGCGGCGTCGCGCTCGACCTCGACGGCGAGGATCCGCGACGAGCGCCGGACGATGTGCACGAGCTCCTCCGGCTCGTAGTAGTCGAGCCGGAAGGTCATGCCGAAGCGATCGCGCAGCGGCGTCGTCAGCAGGCCCGTGCGCGTGGTCGCGCCGACGAGCGTGAAGGGGGGCAGGTCGAGCGTCAGCGTCCGCGCCGCGGGACCCTGCCCGACGACGATGTCGAGCCGGAAGTCCTCGAGCGCCGGGTAGAGGATCTCCTCGATCGCCCGGTTCAGGCGGTGGATCTCGTCGATGAAGAGCACCTCGCGCTCCTCGAGCCCGGTGAGGATCGCGGCGATGTCGCCCTTGCGATCGAGCGCGGGCCCGGCGATGGAGCGGATGCCGACGCCCATCTCCTCGCGGATGATGTGCGCGAGGCTCGTCTTGCCCAGCCCCGGCGGGCCCGCGAGCAGCACGTGGTCGAGCGCCTCGCCCCTCGCCTTCGCGGCCTCGAGGACGACGGCGAGCTGATCCTTCACGCGCTCCTGGCCGACGAACTCGAGCAGCCGCCTCGGGCGGAGCGTCCCCTCGGAG
Source organism: uncultured Gaiellales bacterium (assembly GCA_964498265.1). Taxonomy (GTDB): domain Bacteria; phylum Actinomycetota; class Thermoleophilia; order Gaiellales; family Gaiellaceae; genus CAZCIJ01. The sequence continues at coordinate 1,306 of CAZCIJ010000385.1, forward strand.
TCCTCGTCCTCGGGGGCGACCGCGGCCGCGGTGACGCGCGCGCTCGCCATCAGGCCGCCTTGAGCGCGGCGCGGACGCGCTCGGTCGGGGCCAGCTCGGAGTCGATCCCGGCCAGGCGCTGCTCGGCCTCGGCGACCGAGAAGCCGAGCTCGACGAGGGCGTCGCGGGCGACGAGATGCCCGTCTCCCGCGACCTCCGGCGGCGGCCCGGGCTCGGCCGGAGCGCCGACCCGCTCGCGCAGCTCGAGCACGATGCGCTGCGCGAGCTTGCGCCCGATGCCGGGGACCGCCTGGAAGAGCGCCACGTCCTCGGCGACGATCGCGCGCTGCAGGTCGGCGGGCGGGAACGCCGAGACGACGGCCAGCGCCACCCTCGGCCCCACGCCGGTCACGCCGAGCAGCCGCTCGAAGAGCTCGCGCTCGCCCGCCGTGGCGAAGCCGTAGAGCTGGAGGGCGTCCTCGCGCACGTGCAGGTGCGTCTCGAGCGTCACCTCGTCGGCGCCGTCGGCCTTCCGCACGGCGCTCTTGGTCGCGAGCACCCGGTACCCGACGCCGCCCACGTCGACGACGATCCCCTCGGCGTCGCGCGCGACGGGCCGCCCGCGCAGCCGCGCGATCACCGGCGGGCCCCCGCGAGCGCCGCGAGCGGCGAGGCGAGCGCGTGGCAGATCGCGACCGCGAGCGCGTCCGCGGCGTGGTGGGGCGACGGCTCGCGGTCGAGGGACAGGATCGCGCGCACCATGCGCTGCACCTGCGCCTTGTCCGCCCGGCCGTAGCCGCAGACGGCCTGCTTGACCGTGGCCGGCGCGTACTCGGCGCACGGGACGCCGGAGTTCGCGCAGGCGACGAGCGCCGCCCCCCGCGCCTGGCCGACCGAGAGCGCGCTGCGCGCGTCGACGCCGACGAAGGACTCCTCCACGGCGACCGCCTCCGGCTCGTGACGCGCGATCAGCTCGGCGATCTCGTCGTGAACGCGCTTCAGGCGCCGCTCGGGCTGCGTTCGCGCGGGCGTGCTCCACCAGCCGAAGTCGATCGCCACGAGCCGGCTTCCGTCGCGGCGCACGACGCCGTAGCCGCAGGCGGCCGTGCCCGGATCGATGCCGAGGACCGTCACAGGAGGAGGTTAGGCGCCGGCCCGGACGTTCCTCCAAACGGATGCCGCCGAACGGGGGATGCTTTGTAAGCAATCGGTTAGGGGTGCTTTCGTCCTGCAAGTGCGCAGGTTTACACTCAAGATCCTCGTCA
>CAZCIJ010000386.1:0-2500 GCA_964498265.1 uncultured Gaiellales bacterium
TTGCATCGCTTGCTTTTCGCTCGCCAGGATCATCACCCTATTCTCCGGACACGTCATCTAGGCCGTGCCGTCGGGCCGCCGACCGAGCGTAACGGTGATCGTCTGCTCGGAGCCGTCGCGCACGATCGTGAGCTCGAGCTCGTCGCCCGGCTGCCTGGCGCCGACGGCGGAGGTGATGTCCTCCGGCGAGTCGACCGGGTCTCCGTCGGCGCTCGTGACGACGTCGCCGGCCCGGAGCCCCGCCTCGTCCGCCGGGCTTCCCGGCCGGACCTCGGCGATCGCCGCGCCGTGCCCGTCTCCGACCGTGGCCGGCTCGACGGAGACGCCGAGATAGGCGTACGCGACCGCCCCACCGCGCTCGAGCTGGCTCACGACCCGCTTCACGAGGTCGATCGGGATCGCGTAGCCGATGCCGACGTTGCCGCCGTTGCTGCTCTCGATCTGCGCCGTCACGCCGATCACGCGTCCCCCGGCGTCCAGCAGCGGACCGCCCGAGTTGCCGCTGTTGATGGCCGCGTCGGTCTGGATGGCACCGTCGATCGTGTAGCCGTTCGGCGCCTGGATCGTGCGATCGAGAGCGCTCACGATTCCAGCCGTGAAGGTGCCCTCGAGCCCGTAGGGCGTTCCGAGCGCGTACACGTCCTGGCCCACGACGAGATCGCCCGAGCTCCCCAGCGCAAGCGGCTCGAGCTCGGAGGCGGGAGCGTCGACCTGCAGCAGCGCGAGGTCGCTCGACCGGTCGGCCGCGACCATCCGCGCGGACGCCTGAGTCCCGTCGGGGAAGGACACGGAGACCGAGCTCGCGCCGCTCACGACGTGGTCGTTGGTGACGACGTGGCCCTCGTCGTCGATCACGAAGCCGGTGCCCGTCGCCTCGCCTCCCCCGGGGTCGAACGGCGTCGCGCCATCGCCGGACACCCCGGTCGCAGACACCTCGACGACGCCGCCCGCCGTCGCCTCGTACACCGCCTCGGCGGTCGGGGAGCCGCGGGCGGCCGAAGCGCCGGAGGAGTCTGCCTCGCCTCCGGCCGGGGTCTCTTCGGCGGCAGGCCCCGTCTCGCTCGACGAGGTCGCAGCCACCGCGAGCGCCTCGCTGCCGGGAGCTTGCTCGCTGCCCGTCGCCGCGCTGGGACCGCGGACGAGAGCGACGGCGAGCGCGGCCGCGCTCACGGCCAGCGCCACCGCCGCCATTCCGGCTCGAAGCGAGAGGAGCCTGGAAACGCGCCCCGCCCTTGGAGGTGCCTGCTCGTCTGGGGAGAGGTGATCGCTCATGCCTTCGAGGAGAGCAGATGGACCTCTGAGCTCCGTTAGAGGCGGGTAAGAGTTCGATAAGAGGGCCGCCGCGTCGTGGCCGAGGCGCTCGAGCCAGGCGCCGGGGCTCATTCGGAGCCAAATGTCTAGGGTGCGGCCGAGGGAAGATGCGGGCAGCGGTCTTTCACGGCGTGGGGGACATTCGAATCGAGTCCGTCGCGGACCCGGCCGCCCCTGGGCCGGGCGAAGTGGTGCTCGAGGTCTTGCGAGCGGGGATCTGCGGCACCGATTCCTCCGAATGGAAGCACGGGCCGCTTCTTGCCAGGCCGCCCGTGGTTCTCGGGCACGAGTTCGTGGGCCGCGTCGAGGCTCTCGGGGACGGGGTGGACGGCCTTGCGCTGGGCGACAGGGTCGCCTCGGGCGCCGGTGTGTCGTGCGGCGCGTGCGAGTGGTGCCGGGCTGGGCGGACGAACCTCTGTGCCCGCTACTACACGCTGGGCCTGCAGGCCGACGGGGGTCTAGCCGAGCTCGTGCTGACGCCGGCTTCGATCTGCGCTCCCGTTCCGGATTCGGTCAGCGACGACGCCGCGGCGATGACTCAGCCGCTCGCCGTCGCGCTCCACGCCGTCCGGCGCAGCGGCGTGAGTGGCGGGCAGACGTGCGTCGTGCTCGGCGTCGGCGGGATCGGGGGTTTCATCGTCGCCGCCGCTGCGGCGCGAGGCGCCGAGCCTCTCGTCGCCGTCGACATCGACGAGGACCGGCTCGAGGCGGCCCGTCGCTTGGGAGCTGATCGGACGGTCGACGCGCGCGGTCGCGACCTGGCCGACGCGATCCTGGACGCGACGGGCGCAGACGGGGCGGACGTCGTGATCGAGTCGTCGGGCGCCTCGGCGGCGCCGCAGGCGGCTCTGCGCGCGGCACGCCGGGGCGGCCGCGTGCTCCTCGTCGGCCTCCAGTCGGCGCCACGGGAGATCGACCTGTTCGCCTTCACGGTCCGCGAGGTCGACCTCGTGTCCACGCTCGCGCACGTGTGCTCCGTCGATCTTCCGGAATCGCTTCAGCTGCTCGCGCGAACGGAGCTCGCAGAGACCGTGCTCGACCGCGTAATCCCGCTCGACCTGCTGGTGGAGGGAGGAATCCGGCCGCTCGCGGACGGAACCGCACGCGGAAAGATCGTCGTCGACCCGGAGAGCTCTTGACCTGTCGGCACGCTGGTAGGCGAGTCTGACATGCCGCTGCCTCCGGAGGC
>CAZCIJ010000387.1:0-2500 GCA_964498265.1 uncultured Gaiellales bacterium
GCGTGTCCTTGCCGGCGGCGCCGGCCTCGCGTCGGAAGCAGGTGGAGAAACCCGCGTAGTGGCGGGGGAGATCGTCCGCCTCGAGGATCTCCCCCATGTGCATGGCCGCGAGGGCAACCTCGGACGTGCCGGTCAGGTAGAGGTCGTCGCGCTCGACCGCGTAGATGTTGACCTCGTCCGTGGGGAGGAAGCCGGTTCCGTACATCGCCTCCTCGCGGACGAGCACCGGCGGTAGCACGGGAACGAAGCCCTGCGCGGCCAGCCGGTCGAGGGCGAAGCGGTACAGGGCGAGCTCCGCGAGCGCGACGTCGCCGATCCGGTAGGCGAAACGGGAGCCGGCCGCCCGGGCGCCGCGCTCCATGTCGATCCGGCCGAGCTCCAGGTGGTCCCGTGGCGGGAACCCGAATGCCGTCGGCTCGCCGACGCGGCGCACCTCGACGGCGTCCTCCTCGGTGACGCCGTCCGGCGCGGAGGCGTCCGGCGGATTGGGCACGCGCGAGAGCAGCTCGTCGCGCTCGGCGGCCGCGCGGGCGAGCTCTCCCTCGAGCTGCTGGAGCTCGGCCTTGGCCTCCTTGAGCTCCTCGAGCTGCTCGGGCGTGGGCTTGCCCTTCAGCTTCGTCTGCCCGCGCAGCTCGTCCACCTGCGGCACGAGCGCGAGCCAGCGCGCGTCTGCGGCCATCAGCCGGTCGAAGGGCTCGGCCGCCCCCTCGCGCGCGAGCGCGGCGCGGTAGCCGTCCGGGTCGTGCCGGGCCGCCCGGATGTCGATCACGCGCTCACCCTCATGAGGCGAATATATTCGCCGCCAGGCCCCTCAAGCCGTGGTCGCGCTCACCGCCGGTTTCCGTCTCGGAGCGACCGTAAGTTCCGGTGTCCTCGCGGATTGTCTTGGCGGGAGCGGCGTGAACGAGCGCCGCGCAAGGCAAGGAGGGAAAGATGTTGAAGCCCATCCTCATCCTGACGGTCGCCGGGACGTTGCTCGTCGCCGGGAACGCCTCGGGCGCCTCGCCCACGGTCGGGGGTGTGAAGGCGGGCTCCGGCTGCAGTGTCCAGTGCATCGACTACGCGCAGGTCTCCGCAGGGCCGTCTGTCGCCGGCGTCGTGATCGGCACCGACACGCCGGCGCGGATCGCGGTCAAGGTGAGCGAGCAAGCGCCCGCCATGCTCGACGGGAATCCCTGGATTCCGTCCCCGGACGCGGTCGACTCGACGGGCGGAGAGTACCGGACGAGCTGGGGCGCCGCCCTCGACGGCCTCGAGCCCGGAACGCTCTACCACATCGTCGTCTCCGCGACCGACGCCCAGGGACACACCGCCCACCGGCAGGGCACGTTCAAGACCCTGGGCAGGAAGGTGACCGTCACCTTCTGGGGCGTCCGGATCCTGAACGACGCCGACCACGACTGCTGCATCTGGGCGAACAAGGGCGAGATCCAGCTCGACTACTTCGCCGCCGGGCAGCACGTGCACAGCAGCCCGATGAGGAAGCTCAAGTCGGGCCAGTGGGTCGACGCCGACGACCCGGCGCCGCAGCTCGTTCTCGAGGACGCGCCCGCCCAGATCACGCTGCAGGTCCAGGGCGAGGAGTGCGACAAGGCCCGCAAGAAGAAGTGCGTGTTCGAAGGTTGGGGAGACGGCGTCCTCGAAGGCGGCCTCCTCCCAGCGTCGGCGTGCAAGAACGAGAGGAAGTACGATCGCGCCTGCGCCACCTGGGTCGTTGACGTCGCCGGCCTGCTCGAGTCCAACGGCCTTCCGTACATGCCGAACGACGCCCCCATCCCCGCCGGCCACGACAGCTACCAGCACTTCGTCTCCGACGGCGGTCCCGACAGGCTCAAGTTCGTCGTCTACGCGTCCGTGGACGTCTCCTACGGGTAGCCGCGCACGCGCGCGCCGGCCGGAGCGGGCGCCTCGCGCCCGCTCCGCCGTGTGGGCCGGGATGGCTCTCCCGCCCTACACGGTCTGGGTCGCCCGTGCGGCGAGGAGCGACTCGATCACCTGCGCGACCCCCTCCTCCTCGGCGCTCGGGCAGACGAGGTCGGCGATCGCGAGCAGCCGCTCGTGCGCGTCGGCGACCGCGACGGCGTAGCCGGCCCACTCGAGCATCTCGACGTCGTTCTCGCCGTCGCCGAAGGCGATCGTGCCGGCGGCGCTGAACTCGAGGTGCTCGGCGAGGAAGGCGAGCCCCGAGCCCTTGGTGATGCCCGTGCGCGAGAACTCGAGGAAGATCGGTAGCGACTTCGAGACGTGGAGGTGGCCGTCGAAGCGCGCCTTGAGCGGCTGCTCGAGCTCGTCGAGCTCCTCCGATCCGCCGACGACGACGAGCTTCGTCGGTGGCTCGACGAGCCACGTGAGCAGGTCGCCCACCTCGTGGACGCGCAGGTTCTGGAAGGCTGCGTAGCGCTCGGCCTCCGGCGACATGCGCGCCACGTAGAGCTCGTCGTGGACGTAGCAGTTGAGCGAGAAGCCCTCGGCCTCGACGGCCGCGATCGTCTCGCGGGCG
>CAZCIJ010000388.1:0-2451 GCA_964498265.1 uncultured Gaiellales bacterium
GCCCGTTCCGGGACGATCCGAGCCCTTTCTTGTGCGCCATCACTACTCTCCGTCCGTCGTCGTGCGGCGCGTGCGCCTCGGCTTCGCCGCGGCTGCGTCGTCGGCGGGAGGCTCCGCCGCCTTGGCCTTGCGCGGTCGAGGCGCCCGCTTGGCGCCGATCGCCTCGATCTCGATCCGGGAGAGCCTGGCCCGGAACCCGTTCCGCCTGCGGTAGCCGGTGCGGCGCCTGTGCTTGCAGACGACGATCTTGGGTCCGAGCACGTGCTCCGCGACCGTCGCAGTCACTCTCTGGCCCTTGAGCTCCTCGCCGACGAGCGGCTCGCCGTCGCCGCCGACGAGCAGCACGTCCGGCTCGAACTTCTTCCCCACCTCGTAGGGCAGCCGGTCGACGAGGATGCGCTCGCCCTCGCGCACGCGGTGCTGCTTGCCGCCGACTCTGATGATCGCGTAGCTCATGCCTGTTCTGATGCGAAGGGCAGGCACCGGCCCGCCCAGAGCAGGATACCAGCCGGTCGATCGACGTTCGTCGATCGACCGGCTAGACGGCCTGCGTCTCGCTCGGGGTCGCGCTCCCCCCGGACGCGGTGGCCTTGCGGCGGCCGCCGCCGCCGCGGCTGCCGCGGCGCGTGCGGCGCCTGGGCGCCGGCGGCGCCTCCTCGGCTTCCTGCACGGCCGAGCCCGTCTCGTCGGTGCCCGGCGCTGCAGCCGGCTCAGCCGCTGCGGCCTCGGGAGCTGCCTCCGCCTTCTTCCGTCCGCGACCGCCGCGGGTTCCGCGGCGTGTCTTCCGCTTCGGCTTCTCTCCCTCTGCCTGCTCGCCGCCCTCCGCGGGCTTAGCGGACCCGGCTTCCCCGGCAGGCGCCTCCTCGCGCTCGGGCGCAGTCCGTCGCGGGCGTCGCGCCGGCGCGCGCTTCTCGGCCCCTCGCGGCAGCTCCCCGACCTCCTTGGCGGCCTCGGCTGCGGCCGGCTTCTTCCTCGCCCTGCCGCCGCGCGTCCCCCGTGAGCGCTTGGCGCGCGTGGCCGATTCCTCGGCCTCGCTCGCCTCGGCGAGCGCCCCTGGCTCGACGGGGAGCTCGGCCTCGGCCGCCTCTGCCAGGACCGCGTACGCGACCGTGCGCGTGACGCGCTCGACGCGCACGCGCGCGGTCTCGCCAATCCTGTCCGCGGCCTCTGCGACGGAGACGACGTATCCGTCGAGCCGCCCGACCGCGTCCCGGGGCTCGGTCAGGTGCGCACTTTCGAGAGCGACCTCGAGGACGTCGCCCGGAGCGACCGGCAGCGCGCGAAGCTCGAGGTCCGCGGCCCGGCCCTCGGCGAGCACGGCGAAGTGGTCGGGCGGCAGGTCGTCTCGCGTCTCGAAGGCGAGACGCTTGCCCGTCTCCTTCTCGATCTCGGCGAGCCGTGCGCCGGCCGGCCCGATGAGGATGCCCGCAACGGACGAGGGGAGCTCGACGAGCAGCGCCTCGGCACTCGAGCCCGCGGCGAGACGGCGCAGGGCGGCCTCGGCGTCGACGGCGTACGTCTCCTCCGACACGACCACTCCGTCGCCCTCGCAGGTCGGGCAGCGGGTCGTGATGATCTCGCGCGGCCCGTCAGTCACGTTCTGGCGAGTCATCTCGACGAGGCCGAGCGGAGAGATCTCGACGACGTAGGTCTTCGTCCGGTCGCGCTCGAGCTCGCGCTTCAGCGCCTCCTCCACCTCCGCGCGGTTCTTCGGGTTCGCCATGTCGATGAAGTCGATGACGATGATCCCCCCGATGTCCCGCAGACGGAGCTGGCGGACGATCTCCTTCGCCGCCTCGAGGTTGTTCTTCGTGATCGTGTCCTCGAGGCGGCCCGCCGAGCCCTTGCCGCGGGTGCCGACGAAGCGCCCCGTGTTGACGTCGATGACCGTGAACGCCTCTGCGTAGTCGAAGACGAGGTAGCCGCCCGACGGCAGATCGACTCGCCGGGCGAGGGTGGAGCGCACCGCGGCGTCGACCCCGAATCGAGCCATCAGCGGCTCGGGCTCGCGGTACCACTCGACCTTGCGCGCGAGGTCCGGGGAGCTGCGCTTCAGGTAGCTGACGATGCGACGGTACGTCCGCTCGTGGTCGACGGCGAGGCGCTCGAACTGGCCGGTGAAGAGGTCCCGGACGACGCGCAGGGGCAGCTCCGCCTCGCGGTAGACCAGCGCCGGAGCCACGGCGCGGGCGGCGCGTCCCTGGATCGTGGACCAGAGCTTGCGCAGGAAGGCCAGATCGCCCGTCAGCTCGGCCTCAGTCGCGCCCTCGGCCGCCGTCCGGACGATCAGGCCGCCTTCGGGGAGGTCGAGCCCCTTGCACAGGGTCTTGAGTCGCTCCCGCTCGTCGTCCTCCAGCCGCCGTGAGACGCCGATCCCGTCTCCGAAGGGAACGTAGACGAGGAAGCGACCGGCCAGGGACAGCTCGGTGGTGAGCCTTGCTCACTTCGTGC
>CAZCIJ010000389.1:0-2450 GCA_964498265.1 uncultured Gaiellales bacterium
TCCAGGCTCTGCGTGGTCATGGAGCGCGGAGCGAGGAGGAACAGCGGATGCACGAGGAACGTACCCGGCGTGCTCGCGCCGGCCGCGATGCGCCTGCTGGGCGAGCGCAACTGGTACCTGCCGCAGCGCCTCGAGCGGCTGCCGAACCTGCGGATTGAAGCCGCGGACTGACCTCCGCCGGCGCGGGAGCCGGGCGCGCCGGCTCCCACGCAACCGCCTTCGCGGTCGGGGCCGGACGCCCTGTCCCGACCGGCACGACGAACTGCGACGATGTAGCGCCCGTGCGCATCGTCGTCGGCATCACCGGATCCTCGAGCCCCGTGCTGGGAATCAGGACGCTCGAGGCGCTGCGCGAAGCCGGCGTCGAGACGCACCTCGTGGTCTCGACCGGTGCCTATCGCACGATCAAGCTCGAGACGGAGTGGAGTCCGGAGGCGATTCGCGCGCTCGCCCACACGACGCACGACGCGCGCAACCTCGGCGCGACCATCGCGAGCGGCTCCTTCCCGACCGACGGGATGGTGATCGCCCCGTGCTCGATGAAGGCTCTCGCCGCGGTCGCGTACTCGTTCGCCGTCGACCTCGTGGCGCGCGCAGCCGACGTGACGCTGAAGGAGGGGCGCAAGCTGGTGCTCGTGCCGCGCGAGACGCCTCTCCACCTGGGGCACCTTCGCAACCTCGTCAGAGCGGCCGAGATCGGGGCGGTCATCCTTCCCCCCGTGATCGGCCACTACTACCGTCCGAGCCTCGTCGACGACGTCGTCGACCACGTCGTCGGCAAGATTCTCGACCAGTTCGGCGTCGAGCATGGCCTCTACCAGCGCTGGGGCGGCTCCCCGCCGCAGGACGGAGCCTAGGGGGCTGTCCGGAAACCGCCCCACGCCCGGAGGCGGGCGCGTGAGCGCGCCTGGCCGCGTCCTCAGTCGCGCCCCATATGGCCTGGCGGTATCTGGCGCGCGGTCGGCGCGCTCGTCCTTCCCAGGCACGCTCACGCGCGAGTCCCGAACGCACCGGGGTTCGCGCTGCTAATGAGACGGCCATGCCGTAGGGGCTGCGAAGCGGACCCCTGTACGGAGACGATTGATCGAGTTATCGATCAATCGTCTAGAGCTTGAGGACCGGCTTCACGACCTCGCCGCGCTCCGCGCTCTCCGCGGCCTCGTTTATCCGGTCGAAGTCGAACGTGCGGACGAGGCGGTCGACGGGCAACCGGCCCCGCTCCCACAGGGAGATCAGGCGCGGGATGAAGTTGGCGGGAACGCTGTCGCCCTCGACGATGCCGCGGACGGTGCGCCCGTGGGCGATCAGCATGTTGACGTCCAGCGACACCTCCTCGCCGAACGGCGGCGCCCCGATGACGCCGCAGGTGCCGCCCGTCACGGTCCCGTCGAACGCCTGGCGCAGCGCCGACGTCGCTCCGCTCGTCTCGAGGCCGAAGTCCACGCCGTGCCCTGTCACGCGCCGGACAGCGTCGACCGGATCCTCCTCGGACGGATTGATCACGTGGGTCGCGCCGAGCTCCCTCGCGAGCTCGAGGCGAGCCGGATTGACGTCGATTCCGACGATGGTCGTGCACCCGACGCAATTCGCCGCCATGACGGCTGACAGCCCGACGCCGCCGTTCCCGAACACGGCGATCGAGGCGCCCGCCGGAACCCGGAGCGAGTTGATCACCGCCCCCGCGCCCGTCTGCACGCCGCAGCCGAACGGCGCCACGACCTCGAACGGGATGCTGTCGGGGATTCGCGCGACGCTTCGCTCCGGGACGACGGCCTTCGTCGCGAAGCTCGACTGGCCGAAGAAATGCGAGTGCACCGGCTTGCCGCCCCGTGAGAGGGCTGTCGTGCCGTCGGGTCGCGCGGCGCCGAAGTTGTAGGGAAAGAAGGCGAGGCAGTTGAAGGGGCGGCCGGCGAGGCACGTCGCACAGGCCCCGCACGAGTTGTAGCTCAGCGCGACGCGATCTCCCGCGGCCACCGTCGTCACGGCAGGGCCGACGCGCTCGACGACGCCGGCGCCCTCGTGACCGAGCACGACGGGCAGCGGCGTCGGGAAGGACCCGCCTCGAACCGTGAGGTCCGTGTGGCAGATGCCTGCCGCGGCGATCTCGACCACGACCTCGCTGGAACGGATCTCTCCCAGGTCGAGGTCCTGCACGACGAACGGCCCGCCCGGAGCCTCCGTGACCGCTGCGCTGATGACCATGCCGCCTCCTTGTGATCGAGACCTGTGCGCCGTCCGCCGCGGGCTCAAGTGCCTCGCAATTCCCGCCGATACGGCAGCTGTGGCCATTCTCTCGCGTCGCGAGCTTCTGCGCACGAGCGCGCTTGCAGGAGGCGCGCTTGCGCTGCCGGCCGCGCTTGCGGGGGCGGCGCGCGCGGGAGCCAGGCGCCGCCGTCGCGGGAAGGCGCAGGCGTTCTTCGCCGACCCGGGGGTCAACTTCGACGTGCTCT
>CAZCIJ010000390.1:0-2436 GCA_964498265.1 uncultured Gaiellales bacterium
GGCGCGGATGTGCTTGGAGCTCATCACGTCGTAGGCGCCTCCGTAGGCCTTGCGCGTGATGACCGTGATCTTCGGGACGGTCGCCTCGCAGTAGGCGTACAGGAGCTTCGCGCCGTGCCGGATGATCCCGCCCCACTCCTGCGCCGTCCCCGGCAGGAACCCCGGCACGTCGACGAAGGTGAGCAGCGGGACGTTGAAGGCGTCGCAGGTGCGCACGAAGCGCGCGCCCTTGGTCGAGGAGTCGATGTCGAGCGTGCCCGCGAGCGCGCGCGGGTTGTTCGCGACCACGCCCACGGGATGGCCGCCGAGCCGGGCGAAGCCGCAGACGAGGTTCTCGGCCCACAGCGGCTGCAGCTCCAGGAAGTCTCCGTCGTCGACGACATGCGCGATCACGTGTCGCATGTCGTAGGGCTTGTTCGGGCTGTCGGGGACGATCGCGTCCAGCTCGGGCTCCTCGCGCTCGACCGGATCCTGCGGCTCGTCGTAGCGCGGCTGCTCGAGGTTGTTCTGCGGCAGGAACGAGAGCAGGTAGCGCGCGTCCTCGAGCAGCGCCTCCTCGTCCGCGGCCGTCAGGTGCGCGACGCCCGAGCGGCTCGCGTGCGCGGTCGCGCCTCCGAGGTCCTCGAAGGTAACCTCCTCGCCCGTCACCGTCTTCACCACCTCGGGCCCGGTGATGAACATGTACGAGCTCCCTTCCACCATGAGGACGAAGTCCGTCATCGCGGGCGAGTAGACGGCTCCACCCGCGCACGGGCCCATGATCAGGCTGATCTGCGGGATCACGCCCGACGCCTGCACGTTGCGCCAGAAGATCTCGGCATAGCCGCCGAGCGAGACGACGCCCTCCTGGATTCGCGCTCCGCCCGAGTCGTTGATGCCGATGAGCGGGCAGCCGTAGCGAAGCGCGAGGTCCATCACCTTGCAGATCTTCTCGGCGAAGGCTTCCGAGAGCGTCCCTCCGAAGACGGTGAAGTCCTGCGAGAAGACGAAGACCTTGCGCCCGAGCACCGATCCGTAGCCGGTGACGACGGCGTCGCCCCAGGGCCGGCGCTCCATCATGCCGAAGTGAGGGTTCCGGTGGCGGACGTAGCGGTCCAGCTCGACGAAGCTGCCCGGATCGAGGAGCTTCTCGAGCCGCTCCCTGGCCAGCAGCTTCCCGCGCGAGCGCTGCCGCTCGATCGCCTTCGGATCGCCTTGGTGCGTCGCCTCCTCGCGAAGGTCGGCGAGGCGGCGAAGCTTCGCCTCGGTCGTGTCTGAGCGCTCGTCGGCGGCCGGCACGCGCGACAGCGTACCCGGCGCCGCCGGGCGGTTCGTGCGCGCTGCCTGTTTCCGGGAGGGCCTCAGGTGGCGCGGCGGGCGTCGTGCGTGCCGAAGACCTCGCGCAGCGCGTCGCAGACCTCGCCCACCGTGCCGTGGGCCGCGAGCGCGTCGCGCATGGGGTAGAGGAGGTTCCCGTCGCCGCGCGCGCAGTCGCGGACGCGCTCGAGAGCGGCCGCCACGTCGGCCGCGTCCCGCTCGGACCGGACGCGGCGGGTGCGCTCGATCTGCGTACGCTCGAGGGCCGGGTCGAGCCGATGAAGCTCCACCTCGGGCTCCTCGCCGTCGCCGGTGAACGCGTTCACGCCGACGATGATCCGCTCGCCACGCTCGATCTCGCGTGCGTAGCGGAAGGCGGACTGCTCGATCGCGTCCTGGACGAGGCCCTGCTCGACCGCTGCGACGGCGCCGCCGTGCTCGTCGACCTGCTCGATCAGCTCCCACGCCCGCTGCTCCAGCTCGCCCGTGAGCACCTCGATGTAGTAGGAGCCGCCGAGAGGATCCGTCGTATCGGTCGTGCCTGCCTCGTGCTGGAGGATCTGCTGCGTGCGCAGCGCGATCTGCGCGGCGCGTGCGGTCGGGAGGGCGAGCGCCTCGTCGAACCCGTTCGTGTGCAGCGACTGCGCGCCGCCGCACACGGCCGAGAGAGCCTGCACGGCCACGCGGACGATGTTGTTCTCGGGCTGCTGCGCCGTCAGGGTCGAGCCTCCCGTCTGCGCGTGGAAGCGCAGCGCTTGCGCGCGCGGGTTCGTCGCGCCGAACCGCTCGCGCATGATGCGAGCCCAGAGCCGGCGGGCCGCGCGGAACTTCGCCACCTCCTGGAAGAAGTGGTTGTGCGCGTTGAAGAAGAACGAGAGGCGCTCCCCGAACTCGTCCGGCCCGAGGCCGGCTGCGATCGCCGCCTCGCAGTAGGCGATCCCGTTCGCGAGCGTGAACGCGATCTCCTGGGCGGCGGTCGACCCGGCCTCGCGGATGTGGTAGCCCGAGATCGAGATCGTGTTCCAGCGCGGCAGGCGCTCGCGGCAGTAGGCGAACACGTCCGTCGTGATACGCATCGACGGACGCGGCGGGAAGATGTAGGTCCCGCGCGCGATGTACTCCTTGAGGATGTCGTTCTGG
>CAZCIJ010000391.1:0-2418 GCA_964498265.1 uncultured Gaiellales bacterium
AGAACTCCCGGAACTCGTTGCAGAGCTGCGCGGCGAGCGTCTTGTTGTGGGCGATGACGAGCGTCGGCTTCTGCACCTGCTCGATGATCCAGGCCATCGTCGCCGTCTTGCCCGTCCCCGTCGCGCCGAGCAGCGTCTGGTAGCCGTCGCCGGCGCGAACGCCGTCGGCAAGCGCCGCGACCGCCTGCGGCTGGTCGCCCGTCGGCTGGTAGGCGGAGGACACGCGGAAGTCGGGCACGCTCCGATCGTACAGTTCGAGGCATGCCGATCATCGTCGCCGCCGTCGCGGCGCTCCTGCTCGCCCTCCCCGCCCGCGCCGCCGAGCTCGTCGTCACCCTCGCTCCTCCGGCCGGCCCGGCCGATGCCCGGCAAATCGCGGCGTCCATGGGCGGTCGCGTCGTCGATGCCGTCCCGCAGCTCCACGCGTACCTGATCGCGGTCGACCGTCCGCGGCTACGCACCCGCGCGAGCCGGCGGCCGCGGAGCGGCCGGAAAGTGCGGCGTCGCGGGAGGCGAGGTTCAGGTGCAACGTTGGGAGACGCCGCACTCGATGGTGATCCCGAATGGCTAGAGGCCGAGCTCGGTCGCGTACGTGTCGCGGTAGACGTCCCGCGCGGCGAGCACGCTCTCGACGTACGCGCGCGTCTCCCCGAAGCGGATCCCGCCGCCGCTTGCGAGCCAGCGGTCGGCGTTGGTCTGTCCGGCGTGGTAGGCGGCGAGCGCGAAGCTGAGGTCGCCACGGTACCGCTCGAGCAGCTCGCGCAGGTACCAGGAGCCGAGGCGGACGTTGATCCTCGGGTTGTAGAGGTCGCGGACGGCGAAGCGCGTTCCCCCGGTCGACGTCGCGATCCACCGGCCCGTCTCCGGCAGGAGCTGCATGAGGCCGATCGCGCCCGCCTCCGAGACGACACCCGGCTCGAAGCGGCTCTCGGCGTAGATGACGGCCGCGATCAGCGCCGGGTCGATGTCGTAGGCGCTCGCGGCGCGGCGCACGAGCTGCTCGTACTCGAGCGGGTAGCGAAGCCGCTGGTACCAGTCGGGCTTCGAGCGGTCGACGGCCACGAAGACGATCCCGCCGACGGCGGCGAGCAGGAGGATCGCAACGACGAGTCGTCTCATCCGTGCTCTCGTTCGCGAGCGGGCACATCGAGCCTACGCAGACCGAGCCGACAGTTTCGCAACGACGTCGGAGACGAAGGCGTCGAGCTCCTCGAGCGTGCCCTCGTTCACGTAGCCGAAGTCGGCCCGGCGGAGCTTCTCGTCGTCCGGCAGCAGCCGCTGCTCGCGCAGATCGAGATCGGGCGTGATTCGGCGCGAGGCGCGGGCCTGCGTCGACGCCGTGATGGCGACGACAACGTCGAAGCGGCTCTCGCCGCCGGTCTCGAAGAGGAGAGGCACCTCGGTGACGCAGAGCGCCGGAGGGTCGGGCAGCTCAGCCAGCTGCTCCCGCCAGCGCAGATAGGCGGCGGTGACCCGAGGATGGAGCAGCTCTTCGAGCCAGGCGAGCTCGCGACGATCCGCGAAGACGATCTGGCCCACCGCCCGGCGGTCGATCTCTCCGCCGGGTCCGAGCACCCTCGGCCCGTAGCGCTCGAGCACGGCCGTGCGCACGTCTCCGTCGTCGCGGAGCAGCCTGTGCACGATCTCGTCGCTCGAGATCGTCGCTGCGCCGTGCCGGGCGAACGCTTTGAGCGCCTCGCTCTTCCCGGCGGCGATGCCGCCGGTGATGGCGACGGCCAGTGGACGGCGGGCCCTACGGCCCTTGCTCGGACGGGCCTTCCGGCTCGTCCACGGCATCGTCCGCCGCGCCGGCATCGTCCACTGCTTCCTCCGGCTCGGCCTGCGGGGCGGCCGCCGTCGTCGTGTCGATCGTAGGCCGCACCTCCTCGCCGGGCTCGACGCGCTTCAGCGAGAGCGAGAGGCGCCGCCGGTCGGCGTCCATCTCGAGGATGCGGACGTTGACGGCCTGGCCCTGGGAGACGATTTCGCGCGGGTTCTCCACGTGGTGCTGGGCGAGCTCCGAGATGTGGACGAGCCCCTCGACGCCCGGGAGGATCTCGACGAAGGCCCCGAACGTCACCACCTTCGTGACGCGACCCTCCACGACGTCGTCCTCGGCGTACGACTCGACCACCTGCTGCCACGGGTCGGACTGCGTCTGCTTCAGCCCGAGCGAGATCCGCTGGCGCTCGCGGTCGATGTCGAGCACCTTCACCTTGACGGTCTGGCCGATCTCGAGCACCTCGGACGGGTGGTTGACGTGACTCCACGACAGCTCCGAGATGTGGATGAGGCCGTCGATCCCCTCGAGGTCGACGAAGGCGCCGAAATCGACGATGTTCGAGATCGTGCCCTCGACGACGTCGCCGGGCGAGAGTCGATCAAGGATCGCCTGGCGCATCTCCTTGCGCTCGTCTT